>JAISEJ010000228.1 GCA_031264155.1 Tannerella sp.
GTAAAACTCGACGGAGCGCCGTTCCGGACATTTGCAGCCAACAGAGACGACTGGGCGCTGACTACCGATTATGTATATCCCGGCCCGATACAATACTTCGGCCCGACGGAAGTCTGTGATCAACCGACCCAAACACTTTACCTGGAACAAAGTAAGTAAAGAATTGTCCACGTCCGACGCCCTGCGGCGTTGGGATGTGAACAGAATGAATATTTTTATATTTCCCGTTTTTGTATGTTACAAAAACTTTATAACTTTGGGGTATTTAATTTTAAACGCAGGATGGATGGAGACGAAAGAAAATACAATTGATGAGGTATATCTGAATCCGTGAACGGATTTCGGATTCAAGAAAATCTTCTTTGACAAGGATTGCTCATTGATTTTCTCAACGAGATAATCGGTGAAAAAGCACGTATTACCGATGTGGAATACCTGCCGAACGAGTTATCGGGCGAATGGGATACAGACCGCAAGGCCGTTTTCGACCTGTACTGTAAAAACAGCGAGGGCGAGTATTTCATCGTAGAAATGCAGAAGGCCAGTCAAATCAACATTGTTGAAAGGTCGCTGTTTTACTCTGCCTGTTCGATATGCAATCAGGCGCCGAAAGGGAAATGGGACTATAAACTGAAAGCAGTGTACCTTGTTGCCATACTGGATTTTGTTGCATTTAAGGAAAAGGAGACAGAGGAAGAATATATTGAGCAGGTATATCTGTACCGCAATCGGGCGAAGAAAAAGTTATCGGACAAGTTGAATATGATATTCGTCGAGCTGCCGAAATTCACAAAGCAGCTGAAAGAACTGGAGACTAATACAGACCGCTGGCTGTATATACTGAAGAATCTGGAAAAATTAACATCCCGTCCGGCAGAGGTACAGGGAAGAATGTTTGAGAAATTATTTGAAATAGCAGAAATCAGAAAATTAACAAAGAAAGATAAGGAAGCATACAAAACAAGTATTTTGGAATACGACAGTATAAAGACCGCCATGATGCTCAGTCGCGAGGAAGGGCGCGAAGAAGGGCGCGATGAAGAGCGCACGGAGGTTGCAAAAGAGTGTTTTCGAAATGGGATACCGATAGAACTTATATCAAAAATCACGAAACTTAGTATTAAACAAATAAAGGACTTGTTAAAGAATTAAGCCTGCCATATATCGGAACAGTCAATAAGATAATCGTATATAGCCATAAATAAACATAACGTGGCATTTTTATGTAACATCAACCAACTGTTACTTGGATATGGCTGTGCCGGCTGTATTGCAGGGATTGCTTCGGGCCTCGCAGTGACTATTCGGCCGATGGACTGCATGAATCATTTTGAACTGCACCTTTGCGGATATTTATTTTTTTTCAAAAAAAACAGGAAAAAAGTTGTTCATATTAAAAAAGTATGTATCTTTGCACCCCCGTAAAGTGGAGAAAATTGAATTTTAAATAGAGTAAAAAAGTAGAAAGATGCCTACAATTCAACAATTAGTAAGAAAAGGAAGAGAGAGATTGGTGGTTAAGGGAAAATCTCCGGCTTTGGATGCTTGTCCCCAGAGAAGAGGTGTATGCGTTCGCGTATATACGACTACACCGAAGAAACCTAACTCTGCAATGCGCAAAGTAGCCCGCGTTCGTCTTACGAACCATAAAGAGGTTAACTCTTATATTCCGGGAGAAGGTCACAATCTGCAGGAGCACTCCATCGTGATGGTTCGTGGCGGTCGTGTGAAAGATTTGCCCGGTGTGCGTTATCACATCGTTCGTGGTACGTTAGATACGGCTGGTGTTGCAAGTCGTACGCAACGTCGTTCGAAATACGGCGCCAAACGTCCGAAACCGGGAGCTGCTGCCAAGGCTGCTGCCACTGCTAAGAAGAAATAAATAAATTTCATAACAAAGAGAGTTTTATCTATAATTATAAATCTGTTTTAGTTTATTGGATATTTGATTTTGAGAAGATGAGGGTTGAGTAAATAGCTTAGTGGAGCTGTTGAAGAAATAAGTAAATCAACAACCAAAAAACAAGAACGAAATTTTGAGACAAAATGAGAAAAATAAAGCCAAAGAAACGTCAGATCCTTCCGGATCCGGTGTACGGAGATACAAGGGTCACAAGGTTTGTGAATCACTTGATGTATGATGGTAAGAAAAGTATCGCATTTGATATTTTTTATTCCGCTTTGGATAATGTAAAGGCTAAATTGCCTAACGAAGAAAAATCAGCGCTGGAGATCTGGAAATCGGCGCTCGAAAATATTACTCCTCAGATAGAGGTTAAGTCTCGCCGTGTAGGTGGGGCAACCTTTCAGGTACCTACCGAGATCCGTCCGGATCGTAAGGAGTCTGTTTCAATGAAGAATTTAATCGAATTTGCCCGCAGACGAGGCGGCAAATCCATGTCGGATAAGTTGAGTGCGGAGATTGTCGATGCATTCAATAAGCAGGGTGGCGCGTTCAAACGGAAAGAAGATATGCACCGTATGGCCGAAGCTAACCGTGCTTTTGCTTATTTCCGCTTTTAATATTAAAATAAAAATAATGAGTAAAGCTGACGAAATATTAAAATATACAAGAAACATCGGTATTATGGCGCATATCGATGCGGGTAAAACAACGACTTCCGAACGTGTACTTTTTTATACCGGTCTTACCCATAAAATCGGGGAAGTGCACGACGGGGCTGCTACAATGGACTGGATGGAGCAGGAACAGGAGCGTGGTATTACGATCACATCCGCTGCGACGACTACCTATTGGAATTATAATAACGAAAAATTTAAGATTAATCTCATTGACACTCCGGGGCACGTCGACTTTACAGTCGAAGTAGAACGTTCGTTGCGTATTCTTGATGGCGCAGTAGCTACTTTTTGTGCGGTCGGCGGTGTTGAACCTCAGTCTGAAACCGTATGGCGTCAGGCAGATAAATATAATGTACCCCGTATCGGATATGTGAATAAAATGGATCGTTCCGGTGCAAATTTCTTCGAAGTGGTACGCCAGGTGCGTGATGTGTTAGGCGCATTTCCCTGTCCAATACAGATACCAATCGGTGCGGAAGAAAATTTCAAAGGCGTGGTGGATTTAATATCTATGAAGGCTATTTTTTGGCACGACGAGACGATGGGCGCCGAATACAGCGTAGAGGATATACCCGCCGAATTGCTGCCGGAAGCGCAGGAATGGCGTGATAAAATGCTCGAAACCATTGCTGAATGTGATGATGTGCTTATGGAGAAGTATTTTGATAATCCTGCAAAAATAACGGAAGACGAAATACATGCCGCTATACGTAAAGGTACGATTTCGATGAAGATTAACCCGATGATTTGCGGTTCGTCATTTAAAAACAAAGGTGTACAGACTTTATTGGACGCTGTTTGCTTATATCTGCCAAGTCCGGAGGATACGTCGGCGATTGACGGTTATGACCCGGAAGATCCCGAGCGGATCATTACGCGTAAGCCTATTTCAGAAGAACCATTGACGGCATTAGCCTTTAAGATTGCAACAGATCCGTACGTAGGTCGCTTATGTTTCTTCCGCGTTTATTCCGGGGAAATGAATGCCGGCTCTTATGTGCTTAATACACGCTCGGGTAAGAAAGAGCGCATATCCCGTTTGTTCCAAATGCATTCGAACAAACAGAATCCGATGGAAAAAATCGGTTGTGGCGATATTGGTGCGGGTGTAGGTTTTAAAGATATACGTACCGGCGATACGTTGTGTAGCGAGAACAGTCCGATTATCCTGGAGTCTATGGAATTTCCGGATCCGGTTATCGGTATTGCCATAGAACCCAAGACGCAGAAAGATATGGATAAATTGGACGCTGGATTGGCAAAACTGGCAGAAGAAGATCCGACGTTCCGTGTCGAAACGAATGAGGATACCGGCCAGACCATTATCCGCGGTATGGGTGAGCTTCACCTTGAAATTATTGTCGATCGTCTGCGTCGTGAATTTAAGGTAGAATGTAATCAGGGGCGTCCGTTGGTGTCGTACAAAGAGGCTATCACACAAACCGTGGACTTGCGTGAAGTTTATAAGAAACAGACGGGAGGTCGTGGTAAGTTCGCTGATATTATTGTAAGCGTAGGGCCTGCAGATCCTGAATTTGAAGGACACCTTCAGTTTGTAGATGAGGTTAAAGGCGGTAATGTGCCGAAAGAATATATTCCTTCCGTACAGAACGGTTTTGCCAAAGCTATGAATAATGGCATACTTGCCGGATATTCGCTGGATAAACTGAAAGTAGTGCTGAAAGACGGATCTTATCACGCCGTCGATTCGGATCAATTATCATTCGAGATTTGCGCTATTCAGGCGTTTAAGAGCGCTTGTGTGAAAGCCGGTCCTGTTTTGATGGAGCCGATTATGAAAATAGAGGTGGTAACGCCCGAAGAAAGTATGGGAGATGTTATCGGCGACTTAAATAAACGTCGCGGTCAAGTGGAAGGAATGGAATCAAGCCGTACAGGTGCGCGTATTGTGAAAGCGAAGGTACCTCTGGCCGAAACATTTGGTTATGTTACCGCATTACGTACGATCACATCCGGACGCGCTACTTCTTCGATGCAGTTCTCACATTACGAACAGCTTTCTTCTTCGATAGCCAAACAGGTGCTTACCGAAATGCAGGGGCGTGTTGATCTGATAAAATAATTAAACAATAATAATATGAGCCAGAAAATCAGAATTAAATTAAAATCTTACGATTATTCGCTGGTGGACAGATCATCGGAGAAGATCGTTAAGACCGTAAAGGCTACGGGCGCTATAGTGAGCGGCCCGATTCCATTGCCTACGCACAAGCGTATTTTTACGGTGAATCGCTCAACTTTTGTGAATAAGAAGTCACGAGAACAGTTTGAATTGTCTTCTTATAAGAGATTGATTGATATTTACAGTTCAACACCTAAAACGGTAGATGCACTAATGAAACTGGAGTTGCCGAGTGGTGTTGAGGTTGAGATTAAAGTGTAAGCTGTTTGACGATAAGTCTAAGCAAATAAGTAGATAATTAAAAAATAAAGTGAAATGCCAGGATTATTAGGAAAAAAAATCGGAATGACATCCGTATTCAGTGCCGAGGGAAAGAATCTTCCATGCACTGTTATCGAAGTAGGTCCTTGTGTTGTTACGCAGA
>JAISEJ010000205.1 GCA_031264155.1 Tannerella sp.
GCAAAACATCCGTTAACCGCAGGACTCAACGAGATCAATACCGGCCGCTGGACTTCCGGTATCTATATTGTAGCGTTAGACGGCAAAGGGAAAAACGCTGTACGGAAAATATGGAAGAAGTAAAAGTAATCTTCGGGAATAACCGGCTTTTCGTCCAAAGACAGATGAAGTTCCCGCCTGGCGACTTTTTCTTTTTTCGACCTGTATCATAAACACAGATTCTTGCAGGTGAGCCAAAAAAAGAAACGACCACCTGAAAAGGTGGTCGTTGTCGGGATGAGACGACTCGAACGTCCGACCTCCACGTCCCGAACGTGGCGCGCTAGCCAACTGTGCTACATCCCGTTTCCGATTACGGCGGCAAAAGTACAACATTATTTGAAACAAACAATATTTTTTTGTTTCTTTTTTTATATTGCATATTTTTGCAGCCCTAAAACAGAATTTCTATGTATCAGGAAAAAGATATTTTCGGTCGCAGCGAATTGCTGATTGGCCGCAAACAAATGATTAAACTAAGCGGAACGCGGGTCATATTATTCGGTGTCGGGGGCGTCGGCAGTTGGTGCGCCGAAAGCCTGATCCGTTCGGGAATAGGTCATCTGACTATGGTCGATTCCGACAGTGTCGGCGTGTCAAACATTAACCGTCAGTTGCCGGCCACAACCGAAACGGTCGGTTTGGTAAAAGTGGAAGTGCTGCAAAAGCGCCTGCTCTCCATTAATCCACATGCCGATATTGCGGCCATACAGGGTGTCTATTCGGCCGAAACAGTCGATTCGTTCCGGCTCAACGATTTTGACTATATCATCGACGCAATTGACAGCCTGCAACATAAAACGCATCTTATTGTCACGGCGACACGTGCAAAGGCGACGTTTTTTTCAAGCATGGGCGCCGCCTTAAAATCCGATCCTACCCGGATAAAAGTAGCAGCGTTCCAAAAGGTGCAGGGATGCCCTTTAGCGGCTGCATTGCGCCGACGCCTGAAAAAAACCGCGCCACCCGTAAAAAAATTCCTTTGCGTATTCAGCGACGAAGTTCTTCCGAACAGGGGAGCACAGGCGGAATCATCGCAACAGCCGGAGCAGTCGCCGGATCTGTCCGATTCCCGGAAACAAATCGCCGGCAACGGCCAATCTGTCTGGGATAAACGAAAAGCCTGCATTAACGGGACAATGGTTCACATAACCGCCATTTTCGGATTTACGCTTGCCGGATTAGTCATTCAGGATATTCTCAAAAAAAACGGATAAAAGAAAACATACGGCGCCATCCTTCGATATTGCCGTATGTTTATCATAAATATTTAGAATACGGATGTTACTTCGTATTGCTCATTTCAAATTCCAGCATCCCGCCTGCTGTTATGTCTTTAAAATCAATATACGGTTCGTAATAAGGCTTTCCGTTAAGGGTGACGGATTTTATGTATTTATTATCCGCGCTGTTGTTCCTGGCCGTAACGGTAAACACCTTTCCGTTTCCTGCATTTATCGAAGCCTCGTCCATAATGGGACTTCCGAAATAATAACGTCCGCCGGCAGGTTCGACCTGATAAAATCCCAAAGCGGAAAGTATGTACCACGAAGACATTTGGCCGACGTCTTCATTTCCGCATAATCCGGCCGGCTGATCCGTATACATCGTTTCAAGTGCTTCGCGTACTTTTTCCGCCGTCCTGGCCGGCTCGCCTACAACCGTATAAAGATATAGAATATGATGGCTCGGCTCGTTTCCGTGTGCATACTGGCCTATCAATCCGCTGATGTCGGGCGAAGCCTCCGTTCCCATATCGCCGTTTACGATAAACAGTGAATCAAGTTTTTTCAGGAAAGCGCCTTTGCTTCCGAATAGTTCCACAAGGCCATCAACATCGTGCGGAACAAGCCAGGTATACTGCCATGCCGTTCCTTCCGTATAATCATTTTCACGGTGTACCGAATGAAACGGGTTAAACGGTTCGCGGAATTTCCCTTCGGAATCTTTGCCGCGCATGAATTGCAGTTCCGGATCAAAATAATGCTTGTAGCCTTCGCTTAGCTTTTTGAAATATTGATAGTCATCCGTTTTGCCCATTGCTTTCGCTACCTGCGCCACACTCCAGTCGGCAATCGCATACTCCATTGTTTTTGCAACCGATTCGTTTTCCTTGTCAAAAGGTATATAACCATACTCGCGCATCCATTTTTGCCCCCGCTCGTCAAGCATAACCGAATTTTTCAACGCCTCGTAAGCATATTCCCGATCAAAACCGCTGACGTTTTTGAGGACAGCGTCTGCGACGACACAGACTCCCGGGTTGCCAACCATGCAATTCGTTTCGTTTGCCATAAGATGCCATACCGGCAGTTTTCCCTGTTCTTTGTAAATGGTCAGCATCGTATTGATAATATCCGGCATTTTTTCAGGATGAATAATCGTCATCAACGGATGAGCCGCGCGGTAAGTATCCCACAGGGAGAAGGTCGTATAATTCGTAAACGAAGCATTACGGTGTGCCTGCCTGTCCGAGCCGAAATAATCCCTGTTTACATCACAGAACACCGAAGGCGCTATCATCGTGTGATACAGCGCCGTGTAAAAGATTCGCTTCGTACGGTCGTTGCCGGTTCGAAAGTCAATCTTGCCGAGTTCCCTGTTCCATGCTGCGTCGGCGTTGGCAATCGTCTGTTCGAAGTCCCATCCGCCAAGCTCCGCTTCCATGTTTTTCTTCGCGTTATCTGTGCCGACCGGCGAGAGTGCAACTTTGACATATATCGTTTCGTTTTCGTTCGTATCAAAAGACAGCTGGCCGGAAACCTGCATTCTTCCGGCATTGCCATACGGCCTTTTTTGCTGTTCGAATGTTTTTATGGGAGTGGAAAAAACTGCCGTAAAATAGATTTTCTGATCGTTCGCCCATCCGCTCGAATGACGGTATCCCGATATAACCGTATCGTTTTCCTGTATTATTTCGCCGTCTACGGGCGCATCCCACCCTATTCCATGTATCAAATCAATGATAATTCGGGCGTCGGACGACTTGGGGAACGTATATTTATGAAAACCCACGCGTTCCGTGGCAGTCAACTCCACATCAATGTTATAACGGTCCAGATGAACGGCGTAGTATCCGGGACGCGCCTTTTCCGTCGAACGGTCGAACAGGGAATACATCCCTGACTGCGGCTCGTCAGGCCTGCCGCGTTCCGGCTTCGCCTCTCCCGTGACAGGCATAAAGGCAATATCGCCGAGGTCGCCTATCCCTGTTCCGCTAAGATGCGTATGGGAAAAACCCATAATCGTGGAATCGGAAATGTGATACCCCGAACACCAGTCCCATCCCTGACTGATATTGACAGGCCCCAGCTGCACCAGTCCGAACGGCACATTCGCCCCCAGGAATACGTGCCCGTGATCGCCCGTTCCGATATACGGGTCTACATGCTTCGTATAATTTTCACTCGCCGGCAACGACCTTTCACTTGATTTGTTTCCGGCATTATCACAGGAATACACGATTGATAAAAGCGCTGCAAATAAAACTGTTTTCTTTATTACGTTCATAAAAATAGGATTTTGGTTGTTAATTAATACTTTGTCTTAAAACTGAAAACAAATGCAAATGTAGGGATAATAAATTATGTATAAAAAAATAACCCGCTAATATTTGCGAGTGTTTAAAAAATGCGTTACTTTTGCGCCCTGATTTTCCTTAGAGGGTAAAAAAGAGGTATCGGAGCGATATCCACCTTCGGGATATAACCTGTGAATAATAAAAAAACAGATGTACGCAATTGTAGAAATTAACGGCCAACAATTTAAGGTTGAGCAAGGAAAGAAGATGTTCGTACACCACATCAGAAATGCGGAAAGTGGTGCGACGGTAGAATTTGACAGAGTGTTATTAGTCGACGCGGACGGTGCGGTCACCGTAGGGACGCCGACCGTTGAAGGAGCAAAGGTGGTGTGCGAAATCGTTTCGCCGCTTGTTAAGGGAGAAAAAGTTCTTGTCTTCCACAAAAAGAGAAGAAAAGGGCATCGTAAGCTGAACGGTCACCGTCAGCAGTTTACGGAAGTGAATATTAAAGAGATTGTCGCATAAACGTTGAAAGGAGAATAGAAAAATGGCACATAAAAAAGGAGTTGGAAGTTCGAAGAATGGTCGCGAATCGGAAAGTAAGCGACTTGGCGTAAAACTCTTTGGCGGAGAGTTTGCCAAAGCTGGAAATATTATTGTCCGTCAACGCGGAACGGCGCACCATCCGGGAGAGAACACAGGCATAGGCAAGGATCATACGATTTATGCATTGATTGACGGCATAGTTGTTTTCCGCAAGACGAAAAACAATCGCTCATACATCTCTGTAAAAGGGTTGGCCGCAAAAACGGAAGCGAAACCCGGCGTGGCGGAAGCCCCGGCAGAAACGCCTGTACAGGTAATCGAATCGCCGGCAGCCGACGAAATCGTAGAGGTTGTAGCGGAAGCGGCGGAATAAGCAGTCGCAGAAACGTCGACTGAAGTTGCCGTAAAAACCGCAGCAGAAGCAAAAGCCTGAAAAGGAAGCGGGTGAATAAAATAATAGAAGAGTAAATCAGGTAAAGCAGGAGATTTTAATTTCCTGCTTTTTTTGTATGCGCTTATATAAATGTCTGCGCCGGCTGCCGGGGCCGGATTATCAGGCGTATGCGATGCCGGTTGCGTTTGTTGTTTATTTTTTGATATTATTAACTTTTTATTTTCAAGTACATCTTCTATTTTTGCGCCTTCAAATATTATTAATTAAATATGAAATTATTGTAATGATGAAAATGAAAAAATGCTGGATTATCGCTATGCTATGCCTGTTTGCAAAGGGAATTTATGCACAGGAAGCATCTAAGTTTAATGTCTACTTTACGTACAAACATTCGGTTGGATTACTGGAAAAGAATGTCATCCGGAAAAGAACACAGGATTTGTACGGAAATGCCCTTCTGGTGAAAGGAATGTATTCCATCAACGAACTGGTCGCCGTCGGGGCCGGGTTCGGTGCGGATGTGCTGGAAATGCCGCATTATTCAACCTTTCCCCTGTTTGCGTCCGTGCAGGTTTCTCCTTTTAAGCACAGGAAACTGTTTTTTTACAATGACCTGGGCTATTCGCTGGATACGGAAATTTCCTATTCCGGACTGCATGAAGAGCTGGGCGTGGGGTATAAGCTCATGTTTAGAAAACATTTCGGCCTCTCCTTCAATCTGGGCTATAACCTGAAACAGATGCAAAATATTCTGATTGAGCATGAGAACGGAAGGAAAAAGATGTCATTCACAACACGGCAATCCCTGTCAGCGGGTTTTGGGTTCGTTTTCTGACGGAGGCCGCGATTCGCTGCCGGCAGTCAACATATTGCCTTACACGGCTATGTAAGGCAGTATGTTGAAAATCCGGGAACATCGCGCCGCAATGGTTATTATATAATTTCAAAAAATAACGGCGCGGCAAAAAAAATAACCTTAAATCTTTGTTTATTTATAAATCATCTCTATCTTTGCGCGAAATGTTTTATATTTATATATAATGTACCGTAATCAACACATATTTATTCCAGCCTGCAACGCCGCCGCGCAACGTTGTGCAATTGCAGTTTTTTTGACCGGTAACATGAATTTCGCCCTTCAATTTTCCGAAAATAAATCAGCCACAACCGTTCGCCTGCCGTTTTTTCCGCAGGCGGCCACGTACGATACTGCTCCGGCCACGGCCAGCGTCTTTCCGGCCATGGCCAGAATCTTTCCGGCCATGGCCAGAATCTTTCCGGCCATGGCCAGAATCTCTCCGGCCATGGCCAGAATCTCTCCGGCCACGGCCAGAATCTCTCCGGCCACGGCCAGAATCTTTCCGGCCATGGCCAGAATCTCTCCGGCCATGGCCAGAATCTTTCCGGCCACGGCCAGAATCTTTCCGGCCACGGCGAATGTTTCCCAGGATGTATGTAAAAAAATAAATATTAACAATTAAAACATTTTTAATTATGAGCAATGACTATTTACCATCCAAAGACAAGGAATTTCATGTCTGGACAGGCAATTTCCTGAACCATCTGTCTACACTTACAACGAAAATCGGCTTCCCGGACACCGAGTACACTAAACTTCTTACAGAATACAACGATTTCTCGCAGAAACTCAATGTGGTAGAAGACCCCACTACGCGTACGTCCGTTGCTGTGGAAGCAAAGACCATATCCTGCATACGGCTTAAGGAAACCCTGCGGGCAGACGTGAAGGCGCATATAACGTACAACCCCCTTGTTTCCGACGACAACCGCACGGCTTTGGGCCTGCCCATACACAAGACGACGCGCACGCATTCGCCGATTGCCGCGCATCATCCCGACTACGACATCGACAGCAGCGAGCTTCGCCGGCTGAAGGTGCACTTCTACGACCAGGGACAGAAGAAAACGAAAGCCAAACCCGCCGGACAGCACGGCGTAAGGATCAAGTGGGCCATCCTCAGCGCGCCACCCGCTTCGCTGAAAGAGCTGGTCGAATCGTCGTTCGACACGCGCACGCCTTTCACCATCGAGTTTGATGAAAGCGACCGCGGAAAGACCGTCTATTTCTGCCTCTGCTGGGTGAACACCCGCGGCGAAAACGGCCCCTGGAGCGAAATCATAAGCGCAATCATTCCGTAAGCCGGCAAGCCTCCGCCCTGCGCGAGGCAGCGGCAGGATGGAATCCATCACGCGCAAAGCAAAAGCACGCATTTCTGCATCCCACCGGGGAAGGGGATGCAGAAATTTTTTTTGACTGCTAACTGTAACGTTCAATATAATTTGAAGCAAAGATGAAAAAAATTAAAACTGTTGTTTTTTCCCTGATAATAACGGCTTGCGCGCTCTCCTGCGCTAACGGGAAAGGCGGGCTGGATTACAGGCGGAACATCGTGCCCGTCAAGGGCGTACTTCTTCAAATAGAACATTTGACAGGAAAGCCGTACGACCTTGTCTGCAAGGACGATTTACTGATATACTATGACTACTATGACGGGGAATTACTTTCCATGTATGACTTGAAAAAAAATCGCTTTGTAGGACGTTTTGTCGCAGTGGGAAACGGGCCGGACGAAGCCGTCCCTCCGCTGGCTGTAGTTTCCTGGCCGCAGAAGGACCGGCTGTATACATATCAGCGCAATACGGCGACATTAAGCGTGTTCGGCGTACCTGATTTCCGGATACGGAACAGCATACGGTTCGCATCGTCAACGCCGTGGAACCCCCTGAAGCTCGCAAAAACGCGGGACTTCTATATCGGCGAGACCGTCTACGACGAAGGCCGCTTCGGGGTCTACAATTCGGAAGGCAAACTGCTGCAGACGGGAGGAACGTATCCTTTCGGAGGAAAAGATCTGGATCCGATGCCCGCTTTCATCCTGTATCAGGGGGCGACCTGTGCGAATCCGGAAAACAATCGCTTTGCCGTCGGCGGTACGTTTTGCGACCATATTGCCTTTTATGAGGCGGGGGAAGACGGGATTACCCTGTTGAAGGAATATGCCTCGTCCGACGTCCGGGCTACGTATCCCGGTCAACTGGTAGTAGACAAAGAATGTGTCATCAGCTATACGGGCGCCTGCGGTACGGCTTCATACTGCTACATGCTGTACTCGGGAAAGACCTGCGCGGCAAACGGCGAACGGTCGGAAGGAGGCAACTGCATTATCGTTTTCGACTGGGAGGGAAACTACGTCAAAACACTGGAAGCAGACCGCGAAATCCGTACATTTTGCGTCGACGAAGCCGCTCAAATGATTTATGCCGCCGCACTGGGCGACGACGGCGAATACGGGATTATAAAATTTAAATTATAAAGACAATGAAACGGATTTTATTTTTGCTGCTCGCGGG
>JAISEJ010000208.1 GCA_031264155.1 Tannerella sp.
GCGTTTCGTATACATCATACCCGCCATGCATTTTAAAGGCACATTCCACGTCTTCATACAAAGACTGCTGACTGTTTTTCAAGGCTAACAGACAGTGCCCGTTTTTCTCTGCAATCAAATCAGCTGTTTCGCGTTGAGTTCCTATCGCATCAATGGATACAACCGCATCCGTTATATCTATGGAACCCAGTGCAGCCGGAATAGCCGTAATCTCATTGGATTTATCTTCAACTCGCTTTTGAGCGATGCAAAAACGGTTTTCACTCATCCAAACATTTAACAGATACAAGCCTCTGTTTCCCCGGGTAGCATGAGAAATGCCCCGCTGTTTTTTACCGTCTATAACGATTTGTTTATCGGACAGATCTGTAAGAATATGATTACCTCAAACATGTAAACAGGATTCCAGTTCATCGGGATTTATACTTTTCAATACACGTTCAAAGGTGTCTTCCGATGGGACACCATGAGGCAAAGACAACAAATCACCCGGGGAAGAACTACATTCAAGACCAAACAAACGCATATCCTGATAATCGGAACCACCCGTTAAATAAGTACATAAACCGATCAATAATATATCGGATAGCGGATGAAGACAACGACCCGTAACACGAGGATCGGTAACTTCGGAAAAGTAGTTACATGTTTTCATGCCGGCAATGATAATACTTTTTTACTATAGATAATTTTGGTGCGGTTGCCCTAGTTCATAATATATGCGTTCGTTTTCTAATTCAATAAAAAAGATTATCTTTGCGGCAATTTTTTAACAGGGAATTATATTTATGAGTAATCGATTTACTGAATACAATGCATTTGACTTATCGGAAGTCAACAAGAATGTACTGAAAAAGTGGAAGGACGGTGATATTTTCCATAAGAGCCTGAATATCCGTAAGGGTTTCCCGTCGTTTGTTTTTTATGAAGGCCCGCCGTCGGCTAACGGTATGCCGGGTATTCATCATGTAATTGCTCGTTCGATAAAAGATATATTTTGTCGGTACAAGACGATGAAGGGATTTCTTGTTGAACGCAAAGCGGGTTGGGATACGCACGGATTGCCCGTCGAGCTTGGCGTGGAAAAACAACTTGGTATAACGAAAGACGATATCGGCAAGAAAATATCGGTTGCCGGGTATAATGAGGAATGTCGCAAAGACGTCATGAAATTCACCAAAGAATGGGAAGACCTGACGCAGATCATGGGATATTGGGTGGATATGAAACATCCGTATGTCACCTGCGACAACCGATATATTGAGACGCTTTGGTTTTTACTCAAAGAATTTTATAAAAAGGATTTACTTTATAAAGGTTATACCGTACAGCCGTATTCGCCTGCGGCGGGAACGGGGCTGAGCACGCATGAGCTTAATCAGCCGGGATGTTACCGTGATGTTAAGGATACGACCGTTACGGCTCTTTTCAAAATGAAGAATCCAAGACCGGAAATGGCTGGCTGGGGGATGACCTATTTCATTGCATGGACGACGACACCATGGACTTTGCCCTCAAACACGGCATTGTGCGTCGGCCCTAACATATCGTATGCTTTAGTCCGGACGTATAATCCTTATGGCGGAGAGCCGATAACGATTGTGTTGGCAAAAGATCTGATACAATCTCACTTTAGCCCTAAAGCCGAAGGCCTGGAACTGGAAGATTATAAGGCGGGTGATAAGGTAACGCCTTACCGGGTTGTTTGTGAATATCAGGGGAAAGACTTGGTGGGAATGGAATATGAGCAACTTATTCCATGGTTCAATCCCGGAGAAGGCGCGTTCCGTGTTATTTCGGGCGATTATGTAACTACGGAAGACGGTACGGGTATTGTGCATATAGCCCCGACATTCGGCGCCGACGATGCGCGTGTAGCAAAAAATTTTAATATACCGCCGGTACAGTTGATTGATAAAGTCGGAAATCTACGTCCGACCGTCGATTTGAAAGGTCGCTTCTACCGTCTCGAAGACCTTGACGAAGAATATGTTGAATCGAATGTAAACGTCGACCTTTATAAAACTTATTCCGGGCGCTTTGTGAAAAACGAATATGGGCCGGAGCCTGTCGACAAAAACGAAACGCTCGATATTGACCTGAGTGTTATGCTTAAACAGCAGGGACTTGCTTTCAAAATTGAGAAGCATATACACAATTACCCTCACTGCTGGCGTACGGATAAGCCAATCCTGTATTACCCCTTGGATAGTTGGTTTATAAGGACTACGGCCTGCCGCGAGCGTATGATAGAACTTAATAATACGATAAACTGGAAACCTCAAAGCACCGGTACAGGACGTTTCGGCAAGTGGCTCGAAAACCTGCAGGACTGGAACCTTAGCCGTAGTCGTTATTGGGGGACACCGCTTCCGATATGGCGTACGGACGACGGTTCTGAAGAAAAATGTATAGGCTCGGTAGAAGAGCTGTATGGTGAAATAGAGAAGTCGGTTGCTGCCGGGTTTATGGCCGGTAATCCTTATAAGGGGACCGGTTTCGTCGTCGGCGATTATTCGGAGGAAAATTATGGTAAAATAGATCTTCACCGTCCTTATGTTGATGACATTATACTTGTATCCGATAACGGTAAACCGATGAAACGCGAATCGGATCTTATCGACGTATGGTTTGATTCCGGCGCAATGCCTTATGCCCAGATACATTATCCTTTTGAAAACAAAGAACTTTTCAATAAACGCGAGGTTTATCCGGCGGATTTTATTGCAGAAGGCGTAGACCAGACGCGCGGATGGTTTTTTACCTTGCATGCGTTGGGAAGCATGATATTCGACAGCGTGGCTTTCAAAAACGTTGTTTCCAATGGGCTTGTGCTTGATAAGAATGGCAATAAGATGTCCAAACGACTTGGGAATGGCGTCGATCCGTTCGAAACGATAGAGAAATATGGCTCGGATCCTTTGCGCTGGTATATGATAACGAATGCTTCGCCATGGGACAATATCAAATTCGATGTTGACGGAATAGAAGAGGTGCGCCGCAAATTCTTCGGTACATTATATAATACCTATTCGTTCTTTTCACTGTATGCCAACGTTGATGGATTCATGTACGGCGAGCCGAATATACCGGTGAGCGAACGTCCCGAGATAGACCGCTGGATATTGTCGCTTCTTAATTCACTGATAAAGGAGGTCGATGAATATTATAATGCTTACGAGCCAACGCGTGCAGGACGTTTGATTTCGGATTTCGTAAACGACCACCTTAGTAACTGGTATGTTCGCCTTAATCGTCGTCGCTTCTGGGGGGGCGGTATGACGACCGACAAGCTGTCGGCTTACCAGACACTTTATACCTGCCTCGAAACTGTAAGTAAACTGATGGCTCCGATATCTCCGTTCTATTCCGACCGGCTGTTTACCGACTTGACGTCGGTTACGGGACGCGATCGGGTCGAATCCGTTCATCTTGCCAATTTCCCCGTATGTGATGAATTTGTAATAAACAGGACGCTTGAAGACCGGATGCAAATAGCGCAGACTATTTCTTCGATGGTTTTGGCCTTGCGCCGTAAGGTAAGTATCAAAGTCCGTCAACCGCTGCAGACGATTATGGCTCCGGCGTTGAACGACGAACAAAGGGCGAATATTGAAGCCGTTAAAAGTTTAATACTCAGTGAGGTTAATGTTAAGGAATTGAATTTTGTCGACAATACATCGGGCATCCTCGTGAAAAAGATAAAACCTGATTTCAAGAGATTGGGGCCACGTTACGGTAAGATAATGAAGTTGTTGACGGCGTCTATCCAAGCGATGTCGCAAGATGATATTGCATTGTTTGAACAGGCAGGTAGATTTACGGTCGGTATCGACGGGCAGAACTGCGAAATAGCCATTGATGATGTGGAAATAATATCGGAAGATATTCCGGGATGGCTTGTCGCAAATGAAGGAAACCTTACGATTGCACTTGATATAACCGTAACGGACGATTTGAAAAAAGAAGGTTTGGCACGCGAACTTGTAAACCGTATCCAAAACATACGCAAAAATAACGGGTATGAAATAACCGACAAGATACGGATAAGGATTTCTTCGTCAAGCGAGACGGATGAAGCAGTAAAAGATTATGCGAATTACATAAAAAAACAAGTTCTTGCAGAGTCTCTTGAAATTATTGATGGTCAGACGAATGGAACGGAGTTGGATTTTGAGGATTTCAATTTATATGTAATAATTGAAAAAATTTGATTGTATTAGCTGGAAATATATAAATATATAGTATTTTTGAAGTGATAAATTAGTTTGTAGTTTAATCTATTAATAAAAAAAAGTATGGCAGAAAAGACAAGATATTCGGATGAGGAATTAGAGGAATTCCGTACTATTATTTTGGAGAAACTGGAGAAGGCTAAGCGTGATTACGAACAGTTGCGTGCAGGAGTAACAAATTCCGAAGGGAATGACGTTTCCGATACATCGCCTACGTTTAAAGTACTGGAAGAAGGTGCGACAACGCTGTCAAAAGAAGAATCCGGTCGTTTGGCTCAGCGTCAGATGAAATTTATTCAGAACCTGCAGAAAGCGCTCGTTCGCATAGAAAATAAAACATACGGTATTTGTCGTGAGACCGGAAAACTTATACCTAAAGAACGTCTGCGTGCGGTACCTCATGCTACATTAAGTATAGAAGCGAAAGAAAGTGGCATTAAATAAAACACAACTCAGATATTTATGGGGAGCAGCACTGGCTGTTATCCTGTTGTTGATTTGCGACCAGATCGTTAAGATCTGGGTGAAGACGCATATGCAGCTTGGAGAAAGTATAGAGATATTTTCGTGGTTTAAAATTTATTTTACGGAAAATCCCGGTATGGCTTTTGGTATTGAGCTTGTTGATACCTATATCCTTACAATATTCAGGATAATTATAGTCAGTCTGTTTGGGGTATTCATTATAAAATTGATAAAACGTAATTTCAAATTTGGTTTTATTCTTTGTGCGTCTATGATACTTGCCGGTGCGCTTGGGAATATCATTGATTGTACGTTCTACGGCGTATTGTTCGACCACAGTTATGGTCATGTGGCGACATTTATGCCGGAAGGTGGCGGTTATTCGACAATCCTGAATGGAAAAGTCGTTGATATGCTTTATTTTCCGCTTATAAGGACAACGTGGCCTTCGTGGATACCTGTATGGAGCGGACAGGAACTTGTTTTTTTCAGGCCTATTTTTAATGTGGCAGACTCTTCTATTTGCGTAAGCGTTTTTATACTGCTTTTATTCTACAGACAGTCTTTATCTATGGTCTTTTCGAAAGAAAAAGAACTTTGTGATGAATAAATTACGTATATATGGCATTTGGTTGTTAATCGGCATGGCTGCCTCTTGTAGTAAGGTTCCCGATCATATTATCTCTGAAAAAAAAATGAGAGCTATGCTGTATGATATGCAGATAGCAGAAGCTATGGTCGAAACAAATTACGAAACATACAAGACAGGCGATGAACGACAGACGGTTTACGACGGTGTTTTTTCCAAACATCATATTACACAGGCCGAATACGACTCCTCATTGGTTTGGTACGGTGAAAATATGGAATTATATATGCGTATTTACAAGCTTGTTTTAAAAGATATAAATGATAATATTGCCTCTATGGGCGATATTAAGCCCAATCCGTTGTCCGGCGATGTTTCCGCAAAAGATTCGATAGACGTATGGATTTATAATCGCAATTTTACTTTCAAACCGGAACGGGTTTTTAATGCACTTACGTTCGATATTGCTCCGCAAAAGCCTTATTCGTCAGGTAGTTCATATGTATTTAGTTTGTCGGTATGGGGTGTTTCTCCCAACCTGAAACATAGACCTAAGATTCGGATAAATGCCGTACATGCCGATACGATTATCTCCGTCAATAAGGATATTACGGGCGATGGCTATTATGAAGCGATACTCAAAACCGTTGCAACCAAACAGGTAAAACGCGTGTACGGTCATATCGTGATAAATGATTCCGACGCGCTGTACCATCGCATTTATATTGATGATATCCGACTAATGAAATATAATTACGGTTCAAAAGCGCTTACCGCTCCGCAAACCGATTCTCTGCCTTTGCTGTCGGCAGAACAAATGGGAAAGGCTTTGTTGCCGGAAATATAAACGAATTTTTAGTCCGGAAAGACGAAATGGGAATATACTGTTCATCCTTCCGGTTGGTATATTGAATTTTAACTTAAATCATTTGGACGAAATCATGAACAAATTACTTGTATTACTATCGTGGACTGTCATGTTATCATGCTCACATCAAGGGCATAAGGCGGAGGGTGACGCCCCGTATTATATCAAATTAACGATTCCGTACATCAGCGCTTTAAAGCCGCTGCTGCTCTCGGATGTAGCTGACAGCATTGAATATGTGCAGTTGGAAGCGACCGACGACTGTCTGCTTCCTCGCCAGGGCGGAACTCGCAAGCATCTTGCCGGTGATTATTTATTTATTGGTGGTGACTTGATTTACAAATTCGACGCAACTACGGGAAAGTACCTCTGTACGATTGGCAGCAGAGGTCAGGGACCGGAAGAATACGCAAGTATTCAAAGGCTTTCCATACTTGAAGACCGGCAGATTATAGTGATCAGGGACGCCGGCAGGGAATATCTGACGGTATTTGGATTCGACGGCAGATATCAGGGCCGGATACCCTTGGCTTTCAAGGGAGATTCCCTGCTGACTAAGTGCAGTGGTTTGTTACGCTTGATTGACTTCGATGACCAATATGCCGCCTACTACTCATTTATTACCCCCGCAAGCAATGCCTGTCAGCCCAACGAATTAATATTGTATGACAATAAAAATGAAAAGATAATCGCTGCCGTGCCGAATACGCTGGGTGGCACTTATGTCGATTTTGCCATCAAATTCCCCGTCCTTATGTCCGGCTCGCTTCAGGACAATGCGCTTTACTATAAATCGTTTTATAATGACACACTGTATGTTATCGGAAAAGATACCGGTATCAATCCGTTTGCAGTCATCAATTTGGGAGATAAAAAAGTACCGGATGAGGTTCTTTTATCGAAGAACTGGCATGCGTTAATGAAAGGCAAACTGATGATTAGTAACATCCATGTTAACCGAGACTGTATTGTTTTCGAATGTTTTACGGGCTGGGCCCCCGATACGGAGTATTTCCTGTGCAAATATGACAAAGCTACCGGCGATGTTACTTATCATTCGAATTATGTAATAAATGATCTTGACGGCGGAGGTAATCTTGCAGGTATTTATGACTTAGCAAACGGGATTGTACCGGTTTATATGCACAGTGATATTAAGGAAATTATTAAGGAGAGGTATTTTTCTTCGGCGGATAAATCCCAACTGAAATATCCTGATATGAAAGAAGCGTTTGAACAGATGCAGCAAACGAGAGATGAAGATGATAACCCTTTGCTTATGATATTGAAATTAAAAAAATAAGAATCATGAAAAAATACAGCATTATATTCATTTCTGTTATTGCCATTGCGAAATCGCAAGTCAAAATACCTGATGTATACTGCGCGGGGGGTGGCTTTATGCATGGCAGGTTGCGCCGCATGGGTAATCGCGTAGGGGTATGGCACGCCATGCCCCTACGCAATGCACAAAACCATGCCGCATGAAGTATAACATTCCCGAACTCGGCGGTAATAGTTCCACAGGCGAATTTCCACGTCCTGACTTCGTCTATGCGTCACCCAAATCGCCGATAGAGTCAAAAAGCGGCTTTATAGCTTTCTGCTCATCTGTCAGGAAAAGTGTTTGTGTTCGTACCTTATTGTTTAATGGCAT
>JAISEJ010000218.1 GCA_031264155.1 Tannerella sp.
GTCAATGCTGCAAAAGTGGAACTCGGAATGGTAGCCGAAGGCTATTATGCGACGAAGTGTATTTATGAAATAAACGGGCGCTACAAGGTGGACATGCCCATATTGAATGCGTTGTACGCCATTCTTTATGAGCGTGAATCGCCGGCGGAACAGATACTGAAGATTACTGAAAACTTTAAATAAAACAATATCTTATGAAATCAATTAGTTTAAACATCGACAAAACGTTTGGCGTTATCACAAAGGAACAGGTGGATGCTTTGGAATCCGAAGTAAAAAAAGGGATGGAAATGTTGCACAAAGGAACGGGCAAAGGAAGCGATTTCCTTGGCTGGCTGCACCTTCCTTCTTCCGTTAATGAGGCGGAATTGAATGATATTGAAGCGACGGCGGCTAAACTTCGCACGTGCGAAGTAGTTGTTGTCATCGGCATAGGCGGCAGTTATCTCGGAACAAAGGCGGTTGTCGAAGCCATGAACAACAGTTTCGACTGGCTGCGGAAAAAACGTAAAAATCCGGTAATCGTTTATGCCGGGCATAACATCGGTGAAGATTATCTTTCGGAACTGTGCGAAATGCTTGAAGGCATAAAGTTCGGCATTATCAATATTTCCAAGTCGGGGACAACAACGGAGCCGGCAATCGCATTCCGCGTGTTGAAGAAATTGCTTGAAAAAAATCTCGGCGCGGCGGCGACCAAAGATTGTATTGTCGCAATTACGGACAAAGCGCGCGGCGCTTTGCGTACGCTGGCCGATAGGGAAGGTTATAAGACGTTTGTCATCCCGGATGATGTGGGCGGTCGCTTCTCCGTGCTTACCCCGGTCGGCTTGCTGCCGATAGCTGTTGCCGGCGTCAGCATTCGCGATTTGGTGAAGGGCGCCGTCGATATGGAAAAAGCTACCGGCGCGGAAGTTTCGTTTGCCGAAAACATCGCTTCCATCTATGCCGCAACCCGTAACGCACTTTATGCGGAAGGAAAGAAAGTGGAGATACTGGCCAACTTCCATCCGAAAATGCACTACGTCGGCGAGTGGTGGAAACAGCTTTACGGTGAGAGCGAAGGAAAAGACGGGAAAGGTATTTTCCCTGCATCCGTCGACTTCACGACCGACCTTCATTCCATGGGACAATGGATACAGGAAGGCGAACGGATCATTTTCGAAACCGTCATATCCGTTGAGACACCCGACAACAACCTTGTCGTACCCGTAGATGAAGCCGATCTTGACGGACTGAACTACCTTGCCGGCAAGCGCATAGACGAAGTGAACAAAATGGCGGAACTCGGCACGCAGCTAGCGCACGTGGACGGCGGCGTCCCCAACATAAAAATCACAATGCCCGAACTGAACGCCTATTACATAGGCCAGTTGTTCTATTTTTTCGAAAAAGCGTGTGGCATAAGCGGCTATATCCTCGGCGTAAATCCGTTTGACCAGCCGGGAGTTGAAGCTTACAAAAAGAACATGTTCGCACTCCTGAACAAGCCCGGCTATGAGAAAGAAAGCGAAGCAATAAAAGCGAAATAAAAAATATTTAGCGATTGTATTCGTTTAATAAAATAATCAGTACATTTGCGACTAATTATTTTTGCCTTTCGCGTCGTTCCTGAAAAGAAGATATTAAAGCAAAATGGTGCGTAAAAAGGATGCTGGTTTAAAAGATTTATAATATATTAAGTAACGTGTAAAAAATAAAATGGCAAAAACAAGTTTGAAAAATGCTTCATGCATTTGCCCGAAGGACAAAATCAGCCGGAAAAATGCTTTGGGCATCTGCCCGAAGGATAAAATCAGCCGGAAAAATGCTTTGGGCATTTGCCCGAAGGACAAAATCAGCTGGAAAAATGCTTTGGGCATCTGCCCGAAGGACAAAATCAGCTGGAAAAATGCTTTGGGCATTTGCCCAAAGGACAAAATCAGCTGGAAAAATGCTTTGGGCATTTGCCCGAAGGACAAAATCAGCCGGAAAAATGCTTTGGGCAACAGCCCGAAAGGTAAAATCAGTCGGATTTATGAAAACTTGAATACAGGTTTTGGCAAAACCGATTCGGAGCGTCAAAATCGGACAGTGTGCCTGAAAGGCTTCTTATATAATAGAATTACCATCTTATTTTTTACACATTATTAAAGTTAATACTATGGCAATTAATTTAACGAAAGGACAGCGAATAGAAATCGGGCTTTCCAAAGTGGGAGTCGGATTGGGATGGGATCCGAATGAAGGTACCGGCTTCGATTTTGACCTTGACGCTTCGGCGTTTATGCTTGAGGGAAACAGGAAGTTACCGCAGGATGAGTTTTTTGTGTTTTATAATAATCCGAAATCGCCTGATGACGCGGTGGAATCTTCCGGCGATGATACCACCGGGGGTAACAGTGACGGGGATGACGAAACGCTTACGGTAGACTTGTCGAAAGTGGATTCGAGGATTCAGGAAATCATTTTCACGGTGACGATTCACGATTATGAAACCCGCCGGCAAAACTTCGGGCAGGTACGCAACTCTTTTATCCGCATTTACAATGCGCAAACGAATGTCGAAATCGCCAAATATGAATTGGACGAAGATTTCTCAATAGAAACAGCCGTGGAATTCGGACGCCTTTACAAGAGGAATGGAGAATGGAAATTTGAGGCGATGGGAATAGGTTATAAAGGCGGATTACAATATTTCGTCAATAAATACGCTTAATTTAAAAAAAATATCATGGCAATTAATTTGGAAAAAGGACAAAGGGTCAATGTAAATTTGCCCAAGTTTGTAGTGGGATTAGGTTGGGATGACAATTCATCAAGTACAGGACAGGATTTCGATTTGGACGCTTCGGTGTTTATCATCGGGGAAAATCGGAAACTCCTCACTGACGAGTATTTTGTGTTTTACAACAACCTCAAATCGCCCGATGGCGCAGTGGAACATACCGGTGACAATTTGACGGGTGCAGGTGACGGCGACGATGAAAGCATCAAAGTCGATTTGTCGAAAATCAATCCGAAAGCGATGGAAATTTGCATTGTGGTCACCATCCACCAGGCAGAAGAACGGCGCCAAAATTTCGGTCAGATTCGTAATTCATTTGTCCGTATTTACAACCCCGACAACGGCGAAGAACTGCTCAAATACGAGTTGGAGGAAGATTTTTCAGTCGAAACGGCCGTAGAGTTCGGTCGAATCTATAAACGTAACGGAGAATGGAAATTTGAAGCCGTAGGCGTAGGACAAAAGGGCGGTCTGGAAGATTATTTAAATAAATACAATTAAAAAATACAATTATGGCTATTAATTTACAGAAAGGTCAGCGTATTAACCTTGAGAAAAATACGGGTGCAAAATTAACTGATTTTTGCGTAGGCGTCAATTGGGGTGCAATTGAAACGTCCGGAGGTTTTTTGGGATTTGGGAAAAAGATAATAGATGTGGACTTAGACCTAAGTTGCATTTTAATTGATGAGAATAAAAGGATTTGTGACCATATTTATTCTCCTTTGTATCGGGAAGATTTTTTACAGAGACTGGGTTTGCCCAAAGGGAAACTCCTTACTAACGATGGAGCTTTGAGACATTCGGGCGACGACCTGGCCGGCGATAAAGGCGGTGACGACGGTCTCGACAATGAAATCATCTCGGTCGATTTGGCAAGGTTGAACGGAAATGTCACTCAAATATTCTTTTTCCTGAACAATGTAGGCAGGGAGGATTTTTCGATGATTCCTTACGCAAAAATCCGCATGTACGAAGGGACGCCTACCCGTGTAAACGAAGTTTTTGCTTCATACAATGTTTCGGCCGAACCTCAGTATGCCAATAAACGCGCCATGATTATGGGCAAATTATACAAGAAAGACGGCGCATGGAAATTTAATGCCATCGGTGACCCGACCGAGGATGCTTCGCTTGCCCAGACGATTGACAGGATTGTTAAATCTTACATATAATTTATCTGCATGAGACGATTACCCGTATATTTAGTATTAGATACTTCCGGTTCAATGACCGGTGAGCCTATCGAAGCAATGAAAAATGGCGTACAAGTGCTTGTTTCTACTTTGAGGCAAGATCCTTATGCTTTGGAAACGGCCTATTTAAGCGTGATTACTTTCGATAGCTCGGCCCGGCAGATTGTTCCGCTGACCGAATTATCGATGTTTCAGATGCCTGATATTCAGGCGACGGGAACTACTTCGCTGGGAGAGGCTTTGACGCTTCTCTCCGATAAAATAGACAGTGAAATTACGAAAACAACAACGGAAGTAAAAGGCGACTGGAAACCTTTGGTGTTTTTGATGACTGATGGCGGCCCCACCGACAACTGGAAAAAAGGATTAACCGAATTTCAAAAACGGAAAGTAGGCATAGTCGTTGCCTGTGCGGCCGGACAAGGCGCCGATACCAATGTATTGAAGCAAATTACGGAAATAGTTGTCCAGTTGGATACGACCGATAGCGCGACAATTAAAGCCTTTTTCAAGTGGGTTTCCGCTTCGGTCAGCACCGGAAGCCAGAAGGTAGATGCCACAGGAACGGAAATGGGCGGATTAAGCGAATTGCCGCCCCCGCCGCCGGAAGTGAATATTGTCGTGTAGATGTACGGGAGAAAAGTGAAATGAGACGCTTACCGGTTTATATTTTAATACAGACTTCCGGGGCGATGCGGGGTGAACCGATAGAATCCATTAAAACGGGTTTGGAAACAATGGTAGCCGGTCTGCGGCAAGATCCTTTTGCCTTGGAATCGGTATATCTGAGTGTGATTACGTTTAACCGGTATCCGGAACAGGTTTTACCGCTTACGGAACTGGAAAACATGCAAATTCCGTCTATCTCGCAGCCTGTTGCCGCAGGAACGCATCTGGGCGAAGCTTTGGAATTTGTATGCAAAAAAGTGGATGCCGAAGTGATGTTAAGTACTCCCGAACGTAAAGGCGACTGGATGCCGCTGTTGTTTATTATGTGCGACGGAAGGGCTAATGACGCCCTGAAATTTCAGGAGGTGGTACCCGAACTGAACCGTAGAAATTTCAGCAGCATTGTGGTATGCCTCGCAGGAAGTAAAACCAATGCTGAAAATGTCAAACAGTTTACCGATAAAATAGTAAATCTGGAAACTACCGATGGCGCAACTTTCCGCCAGTTTTTTAAATGGGTATCGGCTTCCGTAAGCGCCGGAAACAGAAGCATCGGGGCAACCGACGAATTATTGTTGCCCCCGCCACCTCCGGAAGTACATACCGTCATTTAATTTTAAAAATAAATACTATGAAAATAAAAGGATGAGACGCTTACCTGTTTATTTTTTAATTGATGTTTCCGAGTCAATGGTCGGAGAACCTGTTGAACAAGTCCAGGACGGAATGGCGGCAATTGTAAAAGAATTGCGTACAGATCCTTATGCTCTGGAAACCGTTTATATTTCCATCATTGCTTTCGCCGGAAAAGCGCGGAAGATAACGCCGTTGACGGAATTATTTAATTTCTATCCGCCCAGGATTCCCATTGGAGGCGGCACTTCCTTGGGTAATGCATTGGAATTTATGATGAACGATATTGATACGTCCGTTCAAAAAACGACATTGGAGAAGAAAGGCGATTGGAAACCTGTTATTTTCCTGTTTACGGATGGGAATCCCACGGACGAATACGAAAAAGCGGTCGACCGTTGGAATCGGAAGTACCGCAGGGCTACCAATTTAGTCGTTATTTCGCTGGGAGATAACACCGATGTAAGCATTTTCGGCAAAATCACCGAAAATGTATTGCGGTTGAATCATACGGATGCCGAATCATTCAAAAAATTCTTTAAATGGATAACGGCTTCAATCAAAACAAGTAGCGTCAGCGTCAACGAAACCAATAATGATGAAATACATTTGGCGCCGATTAATAACGGCTATCTGTCGAAAATTGATTTGGAAAAAGCCGTTCATACCAAGGTGGATGAAAACTTTGCCGTTGTTTTGGCGAAATGCCAGACAACAAAGCGTCCTTACCTGATAAAATACCGAAAACGGCTTACACCGAGCTATTTCACCGAAATGAATGTGCTGGATTACAAATTAGTCGGCGCCTATCCCGTCGACAATACTTATTTTGAGATATCCGACGACAGACCCAACAATAGCACCGTAAATACAAGCTCGTTGGAGGGCTTCCCCACCTGTCCCTGCTGCGGGAATCAATACGGATTCAGTCGTTGCGCCTGTGGAAATATATTATGTACCGGCGAAGAAGATGTGGCGAGATGTCCGTGGTGTAATACGGAAGCCCGTTTCGGTTTTGCGGAAGGAGGCGCCAACATAACGAGAACAAGAGGATAGGCGATGGAAATAATTCGGGAATATTTGAAAACGATTATTTCGGACGAAGACCAAATAGCCGGTTTTGTCAGGGATAACGAAACGGAAATAAAAGCGTCCTTGAAGAAGATCTGGGAGACATATATCCATTTTCCGGAAACACAAACGAAAGAAGAGGCTGTTGATCCGAAACCGGCAGAATGCGAATCGGCGCAGGCAGTCGTTGAACAGGAAACATTGGAAAATAATCAATCAACCTCAATACAAGACGATATGGCAGGAATATTTGATTCAAAAATGCCGGTAGACCCGGAAAAAGCGCGGAATGACGCGCTTGCGATCAGGATTAAAAACAAGAATATTTCTTTCTCGAACGGGAAAGTTAATCAACCCTATTCAATCCGGTTTGACGTTGAAGCATTGGGTATACCGGAGATTACCGAAGTGTCCTTCGATGGCTTGGAGGCTATTGGGCTGGCATACTTCCCGGAAGAAAAAGTAATCAAAGGGACGCCTGTGCAAGCCGGCGACTATAAAATCGTAATGAATTGCAGGCGGAAAGATTGGGAAGAAGGCAAACCCTTCATTGAACGGACTGTTACACTGATTATCAACCCCGATCCCAAATCGTTATGGAAAAATATTCCTACGCCGCGTGATATCGAGTATTACAAACCGGACGAAGACCAACGATTTGTAAAAGTCGAAGCGAGAAAACGGGAACTATCGGGTTCGGAAATAGAGGAACCGAGGAAAGATATGGTAGCGGCCAGCCAGCGTGGACGTTCACATGCACTTGAGGGTAGACCGCGCGACGACGATTTTGCTTTGGATTTTGACGATGTAACCGAATGGTACGTGATGGTAGTTGCCGATGGCGCCGGTTCAGCCAAATATTCCCGCAAAGGCTCGCAAATCGCCTGCCGGACGGTGATTGAAGTCTGCAAGGAACAATTAACGGTGCATATAGCTGGATTTGAAAAATCTATTGCTGTTTTTGAAAAAGAAAAGTCGCAGGAAAACCGGAATGAGGTCGGAAGAATACTTTACAGTATCGCTGGCAATGCTGCGTTTAAAGCCTACAAAGCCATTGAGACGGAAGCCGGTTTATGCAACCGTCCTGTGAAAGATTATGCGACAACCCTGCTTCTTTCCATCTGTAAGAAATTTGACTTCGGCTGGTTCGTCGCTGCTTTTTGGATTGGCGACGGTGGAATTGGAATTTACAACAGAGACACTTCGTTCCTGAAAGTTTTGGGAGAGCCGGATGGCGGCGAATTTGCCGGACAAACCCGCTTCCTGACCATGCCGGAAATCATACAGAATAGCCGGGAGATATTTAACCGGCTGCGTTTTAATATTTATCCCGATTTCACGGCGTTAATCCTTATGACCGATGGCGTTACCGACCCGAAATTCGAAACGGACGCCAATCTGAATAAAGTGGAAAAATGGCACGACTTTTGGGACGATTTGAATGGAAAAAACGAAGACCTGATGAAAGTTGATTTTGCCGACGACAACGAACAGTCGGCCGGTCAGCTGCTCAGATGGCTGGACTTTTGGTCGAAAGGAAATCACGATGACAGAACAATTGCAATTCTTTTTTAACTATGGCAAACACAATCAAGATAAAAGCGACGGACGGTTCGAACGTTGAATTTGTGGATGAGATAATCGGCTCCGGCGGGATGAAAGACGTTTATTTCAGCCCCGATAAAACGTATGTAGTGGCGTTTTTCCGTGATAAGCAGGATTTTAACGCCAAAGACCGTTTGCAAAATATCACAGGTATTTACCGCGACAAGATATTCAAAGCCGAAGGTGGAGACTATTGGCAGGATTTGTATTGTTGGCCGACTAAAATTGTAGAATACAGTGGAAAATTGGGACTGGTCTGCCCGACCTACCAGAAGCAGTTCTTTTTTGCCATAGGCTCTGTTAACAACGATTTCCTTGGAATCAAGGGAAAGGAAAAAGAAGGAAAATGGTATGCCTCGGCCAAAAATCAAAACAAATTCCTTGCTTCCGAAGAAAAAGGCGATTGGTTCAAGTATTTTCAGATATGTATCCGTATTAGCCGTGCTGTCAGGCGTTTACATGCCTCCGGACTGGCACATTCGGATTTGTCCTATAAAAATGTATTGATAGATCCGACTTCGGGTAAAGCCTCTATCATTGATATCGACGGTTTGGTCGTCCCCGGGAAATACCCGCCCGATGTGCTGGGAACGCCCGATTTTATCGCCCCGGAAGTGATTTCTACGAAGCATTTGAAAATAGGTGATTCGGCGCGCAAATTACCCAGTATCGCCACTGACAAACATGCTTTGGCGGTGATGATATATATGTATTTGCTTTACCGGCACCCTTTGCGTGGCGGTAAAGTCTGGGATTTGGATTCGGCCAGAGACGAAGAATTGTCGATGGGATCCAAAGCCTTGTTTATCGAACATCCCACAGATTCAACCAACCGGGTAAAAGTAAAGGAATTGCAGCCCAGTCAATTACCACAATGCGATCCCGACAGGATTCCTTATACGGTATGCGGCCCTTACCTGAAAAAATTGTTTGATAGAGCCTTTATTGAAAGTTTGCACAATCCTTCAATGCGTCCGACCGCCAATGAATGGGAAGACGTCCTCCTGAAAACGGTTGATTTGATGCAACCCTGTCAGAATCCACAGTGCAACCGAAAATGGTTTGTATTCGACAACTCCACAAAGCCCAAATGTCCGTTTTGCGGAGCGGAATACAAAGGCGTTTTGCCCGTCCTAAACCTCTATTCCTCGCGGCGGGCCGGTTCTTTCACGCCGGACGATTACCGCTTGATGGTCTATCATAATCAATATTTGTATCAATGGCACGTAAACCGGAATATCTCGGCTAACGAGCGACTGACGGACATACAGAAAAAACCGGTCGGCTATTTTGTTTTTCACCAAAATAAATGGTTGTTAATCAACCAGCGGTTAAACGATTTGGAAGACAAGACCGAGGGCAAAAAAATACCGGTAGGTCAGGCCGTAGAGCTTTCGGATGGCAAGCAAATCCTGCTATCGAGGGAAGACGGCGGAAGATTGATTATTGTTCAATTGGTACGGAACTGATGATAACGCATATTTCGTTTGATTTGTGGTTGACGCTTATCTGTTCGAACCCGCTTTTCAGGAAGAAAAGGGCGGAATTTATTGCCGAAACATACAATCCGGAAAACCGGGATGCTTCTGAAATAGAACGCTTTATTAAAGAGCGGGACAAAGTGTTTGACCGTTATAATGAAATGAATGGAACGAAACTTCCGGCCGAGGAGATGTATCGGCAGGTTCTCGGAAAAATAAAGGGGAATGATTGCCGTGCTACGTCGGAAAATGCCGGGCGCCTGATGAAAGTATCGAATGAACTGTTTATGGAATACAGCCCGCATTTACTGAATAATCATATCCCACATATCCTGGAGGAATTGAAAAGCAGGGGCGTGACATTGAGTATCGGTAGTAATACCGGATTTGTCGAAGGAGACGTACTGCGGAAAGCGTTGAAGAAGTTGAATATTTTGCACTACTTTTCATTTCTGGTTTTTTCGGATGAGATCAAAACCTCCAAGCCGGCGTCAAGTTTTTTCCGGCATATAGCGAATCAGGCAAACCTGCCTCAATCCCGGATTTTACACGTCGGAGACAACCCTAAGACGGATTATCAAGGGGCTATTAGTTTCGGTTTCAATGCATTATTAATAACAAACCCCAATTATTCAATCGATGACATCAGGATACAATTATAAAGGAACAATCCGGTCGTATGCTTTGCATAAAATACGGTCGGGCAGTGAATTTGGTTTTCTTCCGCAAGAATATTCCAAATTCAAACACGGCGCAGAGAACGTTGCACGACAGTATGGCTACGCCTTGGCGGAAAATTTTATAAAAGATTGTTTTTCCGCTCATTACGACGGCAAACAGATTCTTGTCCTTTCGAGCGCCTATTCGCACATTCCTACGGCTTCTTTTTACATGAAAAACTATTTTGTCGATACGCTGAATGCCTATTTGTTTGACAATGGACATCCGGTGACGGAAGAAACTAAAATTTACCGTTCAGTCTCTTACCGTGACGATTATGGCGAGATGTCGGCCGAACAGCGTTACGATCTGATAAAGGGTGACACGTTTTATATCGACAGGAATCTGACGGACGGAAAATTGTTGATATTCATCGACGACGTCAAGATTACGGGCACGCATGAACGGATTATTGTTGACATGCTGAACAGGTACGGTTTATCCAATACGTGTTATATGTTGTATTTTGCCGAATTGGCTGATGCGTCCATTCCGCCGAATATCGAAAACTTTTTAAATTACGCATGCGTAAAAAGTTTGGATGAAGTCGATATGATTATTAAAAACGAACAATTTCGCTTCAATACCCGTGTGACCAAGTTGATATTGAACGCCCGAGAGCATGTCTTCGACGCTTTCATCGGGAAACAGGACATTCGTTTTGTCCGAGATTTGTATTACAATGCCATTGGAAACGAATATTTTAAGTTTCCGGCATATACCCGGAACCTGAATCGCTTAAAGAATATGATATCATTAATCAAAATCATCTAAATAATAAATTTTATGGAACAAAGACATCATTACACCGGTTTAACCGATGAACAAGTCATCGAAAGCCGAAAAATTCATGGGGAAAATATTCTGACCCCTCATGCAAAAGAGTCTCTCTGGGCGCAATTCTTCGAAAAATTCACCGACCCAATTATTGTTATTCTGTTGATAGCTTTGGCGCTGTCAATAGGCGTGTCCTGTTATGAATATTTTTCGGGACATGACGCCGTCAGCGTCTTTTTTGAACCGGCAGGTATTCTGATAGCCATACTTCTGGCAACTATCGTCGGGTTTTGGTTTGAATTGAGCGCAAACAAAAAGTTCGAAGTCCTGAACAAAGTGAACGACGATACGCTGGTGAAGGTGGTTCGAAATGGGAATATCTGCCAGATCCCTAAGCGGGAGATGGTTGTCGGCGACATTGTCATTCTGGAAACCGGCGACGAAGTCCCCGCCGACGGCAAACTGCTGGAAGCCGTTTCGCTGCAAATCAACGAATCGACGCTTACGGGCGAGCCTGTCGCCCGTAAGACGACTAACCCGGCCGATTTTAACAGGGACGCTACTTATCCGTCGGATCAGGCGATGAAAGGTACAACCATTGCCGACGGGCATTGCATCATGCGCATCCTTAAGGTAGGCGACGCCACCGAGTACGGAAAGGTCTACGAAGGCGCACAAATCGACAACAGCATCGAAACGCCGCTGAATAAGCAACTGGACAAGTTGGCGGATTTGATTACGAAAACAAGCTATGCCATTGCCGGGCTGATTATTGCCGGCCGGCTGATTAGCTATTTCGTTGATGCAGGCGGTTTGCATGTGACAGACTGGATTCTTTTCGGCGGTTTTGTGCTGAAGACGGTTATGATTGCCGTGACGGTGATTGTCGTTGCCGTGCCGGAGGGCCTGCCGATGAGCGTAACGCTCAGTCTGGCCTTGAGCATGAAACGGATGCTTTCGACCAACAACCTGGTTCGCAAGATGCATGCCTGCGAAACTATGGGCGCCACAACCGTTATTTGTACCGACAAGACGGGAACGCTGACACAAAACCAGATGAAAATTTATCAAACGAATTTTTATGGATATGCCGATGCCGTTTCGATTGCTACGGAAACCGGGAGACTGATCGCCGAGGGTATTTCCGTTAATTCCACAGCTTACCTGGATTTCTCCGACGCTTCTAAAATCAAGGCATTGGGCAACCCGACCGAAGGTGCTTTGTTGCTTTGGTTGCACGAGAACGGCGTTAATTACCTGCCGTTGCGCGAAGAAGCGGAAATCGTTGAACAGTTGACTTTTTCGACCGAACGCAAATACATGGCTACGGTCGTGCAGTCGTCCCTGTCCGGCAAAAGAATCCTGTACGTGAAAGGCGCACCCGAAATCGTATTGTCGTTCTGCAAAAATATTCCCGTTCCGGAGCCGGAAATTCATGCACAGTTGCTTCAATACCAGAATCAGGCCATGCGCACATTGGGATTTGCATATCAGATCGTTGACGCAGGCGCCGGATGTATCCGGGACGGCCGGCTTGCGGAGAATCTAGATCTGACGTTTCTGGGCATTGTTGCCATTTCCGACCCGGTACGCAAAGATGTGCCCGATGCGGTCGGGAGGTGCCTCAACGCCGGCATCGACATAAAAATCGTCACTGGCGACACACCCGGAACGGCTAAGGAAATCGGCCGTCAAATCGGGTTATGGCGCGAAGACGAGCCGGACGAACATCATCTTACAGGGGTGGCATTTGCCGGAATGACGGACGGAGAACTCTTGGAACGGATAAACGGCTTGAAAATCCTTTCGCGTGCCCGTCCGATGGACAAACAGCGACTGGTAAGGCTCTTGCAGCAGAAAGACCAGGTAGTGGCCGTAACGGGCGACGGCACTAACGACGCCCCGGCACTGAACGCCGCCCAGGTAGGATTGTCGATGGGCGACGGTACGTCCGTTGCCAAGGAAGCGAGTGATATTACGATTCTGGACAATTCATTCGGCAGCATTTCGCGTGCGGTCATGTGGGGACGCTCGCTCTACCAGAACATACAGCGCTTTATCCTGTTCCAGATGACCATCAACGTGGCAGCCTGTCTGATCGTGCTGATCGGTGCTTTCCTTGGGACGGAATCACCCCTGACCGTCACGCAGATGCTGTGGGTGAACCTGATTATGGACACTTTTGCCGCTTTAGCCCTGGCTTCGTTGCCGCCTAATGAAAAGGTGATGAATGACAAGCCGCGCAGAACGACCGACCATATCATCAGCAAGTCGATGACTAAAGGCATTCTGAGCGTAGGGCTTATTTTTGTCGTGCTGCTGTTCGGCTTGATTCAATATTTCAAGTATGCCGATATTACGTCGTTAAGCGAATTTAGTTTTGCAGCATTCGGGAGCAGTTTCCTTAATTTCAGTGCCGGCGACGGTCTTTCGGCATATGAATTATCCTTGTTCTTCACAATCTTTGTGATGTTGCAATTCTGGAACATGTTCAATGCCAAAGCATTCATGTCGGGCAAGTCGGCGTTCCACGCATTGAGCGAATGTAAAGGTTTCCTGTCCATTGCCGCCGCCATCCTGATAGGACAGTGGTTTATCGTTACGGCAGGACGGGAAATGTTCAACGTCGTTCCGCTCAAATACTCCGACTGGGGGATAATCATAGGCGTTACGTCGATTGTTCTCTGGGTAGGGGAGGTAAAAAGACTTTTCCGGTAATCTTGACGGTCTCCGGGCCGATTCCCGGAGGCTTTGTAGCGGTTGATTTACCTGCACAATACACAAAACAGCACTGTGTACAGTATAAATTTTGGCATGGCTATCTGGAAATTTTATGCCCGTCGGCGGGTAAATGAATTATTTCATCTACCATAGTGGGATATTTTTAATAATTGACGATTATGACATATTATCTTGATCCAAGAAATGATTTGATATTCAAACGCATCTTCGGCGAGCATCCCGACCTGCTGAACAGTTTTCTTTAATGCGCTGATGCTGTCGGAAGAGAATCAGCAGATAGAAAACCTGGAATATCTTCCGGCAAAGTAGGTACCGGACAACCCGACAAAGAAATATTCCATCGTGAATGTCCGTTGTCAGGACAGTCACGGACGGCAGTTCATCGTGGAGATGGATGTACTGTGGAACAAATACTTTTTCTACCCGATGGCGTTCAGCGCCTCGAAAGCCCTTCGTGAAGCAAACCGGCAAAAGGAAATGCTGTCACTTGTCGGAGCCGGTATACGGTCTGGTAATAATCAACAATACGTTTGACGAAGAAACGCCTGAGTTCTGTCACTATTATCGCACCGTGAACTGCAGGGATACGGATGAAGTCATCGAGGGACTGGAGTATGGGAACTGCCCAAGTTCAAGGCGGAGGAGTGGGCGGATCGACGGATAGCTGTGTTGTGGCTGCGCATCCTGAAGGAAGTGGAGACTTCTCATACTGCTCATTTTTACGTTACAAAATTACTTTAATTGTTTTTAAAATGAGCCTCACTCGTCTATCAATTTATTATCAGTATTTTACTTTAAATCACACCATATAAGATAATGATTTGGTAATGTCTTCAAAGGACGCTCTTTTGTCGTCATTGGGGCAGAAAGAAATGGCTACAAATGACGCTGACAAAGGTACAATTTATTTTTGAAAAACCAAACTTTTTGATAAATAATGTCTTGTCCTGAAATAGCTTTACAAAAAAAGAGCAATAAAAAAGCAAAACTGATTTAAACTTTTTCTAAAAAAAATAAAATACTTGTTATTCCACTTAAAAGCCATATATTTAAGTGTTAACAAATAATGCTTAAATGATGAATAACAAGTATGCAAAAGTAA
>JAISEJ010000067.1 GCA_031264155.1 Tannerella sp.
CGTGAAAATGTATGGAGCAACCTCCTGGCCTTCTATCTGGACCCCAGGAAAGAGCACGGCCTCGGAAACCTGCTGCTCAAAACGCTGCTCGAAACCCTGTCCGAAACGGCCGGATGCGAAGATGCCCGCGCCATTACTCCCGTACGGGTAAAGGTAAATCGTGAATATCTGACCACTACGGGCTGCCGGATCGACATTGTCGTATCGTCGGATACATTTGTGCTGGGGATTGAAAACAAGGTCAACGCCCCGCTCGGTAACGATCTGAAAGACTACGCCAAGGCGATTGAGAAGCTGGCCGACGAGAAAAAGTGCTTCAAAATCGTGCTGCCGAAATACCCGCAGCGCGACCTCAAGGGCGGTTTCGTCAACGTCCTTTATGCCGACCTGCTTTCTGCCGTCAAAAGGCGGCTGGGCGACTATGCAGGCTATGCGGACACCCGCTACCTGATTTTTTTACATGACTTTTTAAACACAATCGAAAACAATTTAAATATTAACATGATGACAAACAATCCTGAACTGATGGAATTTATCCTCAAAAACGAAAATGAAATTATCCGGTTATCCGAACATTACGGTAAATTCAAGGAATATGCGAAACGAAAATTAGAAAAGGTGTGTGAACTGATTGATGTGGAAAAACCACTGAAAGAATATTTCACATCCGGCAGAGAACCGGAAGTGAAAAAAGCGGTGATATGGGAAGATACATGGGTGTTATTCTGTGAAATCACATTCGGAGAGATTCGGATTATTCTGGAAGCTGATATTGAGGAAGGTTACAGCCTGACTTCATACGGTTATTTCAAAGATAAGGGGAAATACCCGCAAATGGAAAAAGACTTGGAGGAAAACGTACTCCGGGGAGAACCCTGCAATGACTTTTTAAAAGCCAAAGAAGCCGATATCGCCACCTCCCTGCAAAGGCGTTTGGATGCAACGCTGGCATACCTGGCCGATACGATTACGCTACACTAAACTAAGAATATGACACGCTTAGTATTTATGGTGTTTGCCTGGATATTCCTTGCAGCAAATACCACCGTTCAGGGAACCGATGTTTCGTCAAGCGCCGGTTTCAATATAGTCGACGGCGTATTGGTCAAGTATAACGGCGCCGGCGGCCATGTGGTCATACCGGATGAGGTTACGAGTATTGGAGTGCGTGCTTTTCAGAACTGCAGTAGTCTGACCTCTATAGAGATTCCCAGTCCGGTTGCGAGCATTGGAAAAGGCGCCTTCGGGCGTTGCATCAGTCTGGCGTCCGTGGAGATTGCCAACTCGGTCGTGAGCATTGGGGAATCGGCTTTCGAGGGCTGCATCAGTCTGCTTTCCGTCGAAATACCCGCTTCCGTTGTCGGCATCGGGAGGAACGCTTTCGGAGGTTGCAGCAGTCTCTTCGCCGTTAATGCGGATGCGGCGAACAGTCATTTCCTGTCCGAAGACGGCATACTTTATAACAGGGATAAAACGGAACTTTATATCTATCCTGCGGGGAAGGGCGGCGAATTTTCAATATCCGGCTCGGTCACGGGCGTCGGGGCGTATGCTTTTTCGGGATGCAGGGGATTGAGGTCTGTTGAGATTCCCAAGTCGGTTGCAAGCCTCGGATATAATGCCTTCGGAGGTTGCAGCAGTCTGAAAGACGAGACGGTTGAGTGGACTGTGCCGCTGATGCCGGCGGCGTATGCTACTACCGGTGCTGTGAGCGCGGTTGAGGGCGTACCGTTAAGCGCCTGCACGCTGCACGTGCCGGTCGGCGCCAAGGCGGTGTATGAAGCGGCCAACGTCTGGAAAGATTTCGGGACAGTCGCGGAAATAACGCCCGAACTGACCGTCCCTCTCGAAGAAATTGGCTTTGCCTTCGGCGGCGGTCGGGACAGCGTAATCGTCATCGCGAACATGGGCTGGACGGTAGTTACCGGCGGCTCCCCGTGGCTGACCGTTACCCCTGCATCCGGCGGTTTCGGCAACGACACGCTCCGCCTCACAGCTGTAGCAAATACGGATACGCTTGTACGTCGTGACACGCTCGTCTTCACAGGCGGCGGCATCACACACCGCATTGCCGTAGCGCAGGAAGGCCTTCCCCATATCTCCGCCGACCCGTCGGAAGCGGAAGGCGACAGCGGCACGATAGACATCTCCCTGAACATCCCCGTAGACGAAACGTTTACGGTCACGTTCACAGTCAGTCTGCCCGCCGGTTTCCTCCTGAACCCGGAAGCCACATCGCTGGCCGCCGAACTGTTGAGCCGTTTCGAGCTGGACATAACGCCCAACGCCGCCGGCGGCTGGTCATTCTCCATCCGCCCGAAGGTATCGACCCTCTCCGCCACCGAGACGGTCTATCGCCAGGTAGTACAGGTCGCCTTCACAATGGACGAGACGGTCGAGCCTGGCGAGCATGAAGTGAAAATCAGTGACGTAGATCTGCAGCTGAACAGCGGCCAGACGATCCATCAGGACGAAATCACCGTACCGGTAAATGTCACGAACCCGGTCGGCAATGCCGCAGTTGAATCGACTGGAATCATTTACGGCGGCCAACTGTTCATCAACACACCGGTTGCCGAACGCATCGCGGTCTATTCGATCGACGGCATGATGATGTATCAGTCGCAGAAGCAGCCGGGCGTTGCAACGTTCGACCTGCACAGCCTGCCCCGCGGCGTGCTGATTGTCCGAGGCGACAGCGGATGGGTGAAGAAAATCGTCCGGTAAACGGAAAAACATTCACACACAAAAAAAGACGTCTGCGGGCGTCTTTTTTGTGTGTAGAGGCTGCCACTAAATAGCGTATAATAATAACCGCGAGTCATCGACCTGCGGGCAGAGGCGCGATGCGGCAATGGAAACTGCAATATAGTTAAAGGCGGTAAGCAATGGCGGCAGTTTTTTCTATTCATGTATAAAAGTAAAATCATAAAAAAGCCATACGAATGCAGGTGTAAATTTTCATTTTGGAAAACTTTCAAGTCTTTATAATTATACAAATATTTATAAAATAGACATTTGTAAAAAATATTGGAAAATTAGTGGGGCACGTTGAAAAAAATAGTTCCCTTTTCGGAAATTATTTTGAAGAGAATATATATCTTTGTTGCCGATATTCGTTCCGCTTATGATCGAAAAAAAAGGAGATTCCTGTTATGATCTGCGAGTGCTCTTGCTGTAGTAGATCTCATCGTGGGGATAGTTTTTATGTATTTTTATTCCTTTATCAATAATATATAAAATATGATACAAACAGTATGATTCAGACAGTTGTTAAGAGAGACGGACGTATAGTCGGTTTCAATGAAGAAAAGATTATGGCGGCTATCCGTAAGGCTATGCTGCATACGGAATCAGGTGAAGATGTGACTTTGATAAGGCGCATCACGGATTATATTTCATGTCAGGGCGATGAGCAGATGACGGTGGAGCAGATACAGGACATGGTGGAACTGGAGTTGATGAAAAGCCCCCGTAAGGAAGTCGCTAAAAAATATATTGCGTATCGTGACAAACGCAGTATTGCCCGCAAAGCGAAAACACGGGACATGTTTCTCGAAATCATCGAAACCAAATCGAACGACGTTACCCGCGAAAACGCGAATATGAACGCCGATACGCCTGCGGGTATGATGATGAAATTCGCAAGTGAAACTACGAAACCGTTCGTGGATGACTATTTGCTTTTGCCGGATGTGAAAGAAGCTGTCCACCTCAATTACCTGCATATTCATGATAAGGATTATTATCCGACAAAAAGCCTCACTTGCGTACAACATCCTTTGGACAAGATATTGTTGAACGGTTTTAACGCGGGGCATGGGGAATCCAGGCCGGCTAAACGGATAGAAACAGCCAGTATGCTGGGATGTATATCGCTTGAGACGGCTCAAAACGAGATGCATGGCGGGCAGGCTATCCCGGCGTTCGATTTCTATCTGGCTCCTTTTGTGAGGAAAAGCTTTATAGAAGAAATTAAGGTATTGGAACAGGTTAACGGCCGGGATTACAAGCATCTGTATGAGATCGGGATAGATGATTATTTACAGAAAGACCTGGCTGGATTGCAGGGAGATGAGCGGGTCGTACAACATGCCGCAAACCGTACGGTAAGTCGTGTTCATCAATCAATGGAGGCCTTTATTCACAATATGAATACGATTCATTCCCGCGGAGGCAATCAGGTAGTGTTCAGTTCCATCAATTATGGAACCGACACGTCTCCGGAAGGTCGTTGCGTCATTCGCGAATTGTTGCTTACTACCTATAAAGGGGTAGGGAGCGGTGTAACGGCCATTTTTCCGATACAGATATGGAAAAAGAAACGGGGAGTAAGTTACCTGCCCGAAGATCGTAATTATGACCTCTATCTGTTGGCTTGTAAGGTGAGCGCCCGACGGTTCTTCCCTAATTTCCTGAATCTGGATGCCACATTTAATTATCATGAGGACTGGAAAGCCGATGACCCGCGCCGCTTCGAACATGAGGTGGCGACTATGGGCTGCCGCACGAGGGTGTTTGAAAACCGTTTCGGAAGGAAAACATCAATCGGACGCGGAAACCTTTCATTCTCGACGCTGAATCTTGTACGGATAGCGCTGGAATGTAGGAATATTGAAAATATAAAGGAACGGATTGATTGTTTTTACGGAAAACTGGAACAGATACTTGAGTTGACTGCACTTCAGTTGCACCGGCGTTTTGAATTTCAGAAAACGGCTGCCCCCAAGCAATTTCCGCTGTTAATGTCCGTTTTGTGGGAGGGATGCGAGCAACTCAAAGGCGAAAGCACCATCGAAAAAGTGATTAATCAGGGTACGTTGGGTATCGGTTTTATCGGTCTTGCCGAAGCATTGGTTACACTGCTGGGGAAGCATCACGGGGAAGACGGGGATGCGCAGAAGCTTGGCCTGGAAATAGTAACCTATATGCGCGATAAGGTGAATGAATTTGCTGAAAAATACCGGCATAATTATAGTGTGCTCGCTACGCCGGCCGAAGGGCTTGCCGGACGTTTTACCCGTCGCGACCGGAGAGATTTCGGTATCATTAAGGGGATAACCGACAGGGAATATTATACAAATTCGAATCATGTTCCCGTCTACTATTCGTGCAGCGCTCATCATAAGGCGAAAATAGAAGCGCCTTATCATGACCTGACACGCGGAGGGCATATTTTTTATGTGGAGATTGACGGCGATGCGACTCATAACCCACAGTCTATTATGGCCGTAGTCGACATGATGGATAAATATAATATGGGTTATGCCTCGGTCAATCATAACCGGAACCGTTGCATGGCATGCGGTTATGAGAATGCGGCTTCTCAATTGACGGAATGTCCCCGTTGCGGCAGTAGCGAAATAGACCGCCTGCAGCGGATAACCGGTTATCTGGTCGGTACAACCAATCGCTGGAACAGCGCTAAATTGGCGGAACTGAATGATCGCGTGATTCATGACTAAACTTGCCATACTTAATATCGTACATGACACCACCGTAGATGGTCCCGGCTTCCGGACGGCCATCTACGCGGCTGGTTGCGTGCATCAATGTCCAGGATGTCATAATCCGCAGTCGTGGGATATGGATAACGGTTCTTTGTATTCAATCGACGCCTTGCTGGAAATCGTCGGCGAAAATGAATTTTCGAACGTGACCTTTACCGGAGGCGACCCATTGATGCAGGTAGATGGTTTTTCCGAGTTTGCCCGGCGCATTAAAAGGGAGACGAATAAAAGTATATGGTGTTATACGGGCTTTTTGTATGAACAAATTGTCCGGTCGAGCCGCCTGTCACGTATACTTCCGTATCTGGATGTTCTGGTCGACGGGCGCTATATGCAGGCTTTGCGCGATGAAGACCTGCAATTCAGGGGAAGCCGTAATCAGCGTATTATTGACGTCCGGGAATCCTTGGCAAAAAATAAGGTTGTGGCTCCGAATGATGATTGTCTTGTGGATATTTTTCATTTATTATTGCCGTTGCCGCTTATAATGCATAGATAATCCTGTCATTGCCTCGGCCTGTCTATCGGAAGCTTTTCTCCCTCGGATTTGGCGACCATTACGGCGACGCAGGTATCGCCATAAACATTCACCGTCGTACGCATCATATCCAGAATCCGCTCTACGCCGATTACTAAACCAATGCCTTCCAGCGGGAGTCCTATGACATTTAGTATCAGCGCCATCATTACCAGAGCGGCCATTGGGATGCCGGCGGCGCCTATGGCGCATAGCAACGAGGTGAAAACAACCAGTACTTGTTGTATGATGGAGAGTTCTACACCATAAGCTTGCGCGATGAAAATGACGGCGACACATTCCAGTAATGCCGTTCCATCCATATTGATGGCCGCTCCCAGTGGAATGGTGAAATTTGTGATTTTGGCGGAAACGCCGTCTTTGTGTTCCACTGCGTGCAGGGTCAGCGGTAATGTGGCGCCGGAAGAAGCCGTTGAAAAGGCGGTAATCAAGGGCGTTGACATATTTTTAAGGTGTTGCCAGGGATTTACGTTATAGCCGAACCGCAATAACATCGGAAGCCAGATGAACGTGTGAATAGCTAATCCGGCCACGACCGTCAGGAAGTATAGTAAAATGGTCTGTATCAATGCCCAAAAGTCGGCTGTCGTGCTAAATTGCCTGGCGACGATTGCGAAAATCCCGTAAGGTGAAAGTTTGATGATTACTTTGGTTATTTGCAGGGTGAGTTCCAGACCTCCTTTGAAAAAACTCGTCAGGGAATGTTTGCCTTCGGTCGAAATTTTCGGGAGGAACAACCCGGTCAGAATCGCGATAAGGATAACCGGGAACGTGTTGTTTTGTGAGAAAGCGTAAAAAATGTTTTTCGGAATGAAACCGATGATAATGTCCCTGGTCGAAAGCAGCTCCGGGCTGTCGGGCAAATCAATGGCGTTTGCTATTTGCACATTGCTTCCGGGTTCGATCAGGGTAACCAGGGATAAACCGGTAAAAATAGCGATGACCATCGTAAGTACGTAATATGCCATTGTCCTGAAACCCAATTTTTTCAAATTGGAACCTGTTTCCTGTATGCCGGAGATGCTGGTGACGATCGAAAAGAAGATAATCGGGACGATTAACATGCTTAAAGCATTCATGAACAGATCGCCTATCCAGGAAATATAAGGAGTGATTTCGGGAAGTAAAATGCCGGCAGCGGCTCCGCATGTTAAGGCTAAAAGTATTTGCCAATGTAATTTCATTTTATGAATGTTTATATTTTTAGTGTTCTTCGCTCCGCCTCTGAAAGTAAATGCAAAAAACAGTATGCGGAAATCGCCTGCAATTTTACGAAAAAAATTGGAATAATTTTGCCGTAGCGAAAAGATTTTTTAGTTAAGTAATGTGTAAAAAATAAGATGGCAATTCTATTATATAAGAAGCCTTTCAGGCATACTGTCCGATTTTGACGCTCCGAACCGGTTTTGCCAAAACCTGCATTCAAGTTTTCATAAATCCGACTGATTTTGTCCTTCGTACTTAAGTAAGAAGCATTTTTCCGATTGGTTTTGTCCTTCGTACTTAAGTAAGAAGCATTTTTCCGGTTAGTTTTGTCCTTCGTACTTAAGTAAGAAGCATTTTTCAAACTTGTTTTTGCCATTTTATTTTTTACACGTTGCTAAGTATCCCTTTATGCGACTAAATACCGTCGGACAAAGGGATACTTTTTTATTAATTTTTCGTGTAAGATAAATACGTTTTATTGTTGTCTAATTGTTCTTTCTGGAAGATAAGCGTTTTGTTGTCCAAATTCAGGAACCCGTATTCATGATTGTATTTTTGCCCGTGCTCCAGAATCCAATTGACAAAGTTTACGACCTCTTCATTGTTGAAATATTCATTTGGTATCTGCAACCCAAAATTTTCGACCGGTATGGTTTCTATTTTTGATTCTTCGAGCAAAGAAATCAGCTTGTCGATATTGTATGACTCGAAAGCTTCTTTTTGCTTCGCTTTCAGTTGGAGCGGGACTAAGGATATCCCGGATTTCAACTGTCGCGACTGCAAGTCGAAGACATAGTTCAACGTGTTGAACGTGACACCTTTTTCGTCTTTCTGTATGGCGGTGAGCAGGTAAATTTCATCCCCGAAGATTTTCTTGCCTTTTATCCGTTCGGGTGTTTGGTCGAAATATTCCGCCAGCGCCAGCGTTGTCGACGATTCGTTGTTGCGGGAATAAATGGTTGCCGTGTATTTGGATTTTTCGTCGGGGTCGAAATCTTCGTCCAGCGCGTCTTTTTCAAAAACCAAATTGATCAGATCTCTTTTCTTTAAACCTTTGGCTGCCTTTTCCAAAAGCGGATTCTGTGCATTGCTGACGGGCAGGAGCGCGTACCGGCCTACGTATACGACTTTTTCGTCTTTGGCGTTATCGTCGGAAGACGAATTGACGATAATCGACAAATCCGAAACGTTTTCGTTTTGCGACGATGAGTTGGCTTCCAGGCTAATCGAGGACTTCGGGTTTTCTTTTTTATATTCCGTAAGCCATTTTTCGACAATTGGGTATACAAATTTTGTGCCTTCTACGTGTATCTCCTGGGCGAAAATGACGCCGGAAAAAAGTATGAACGATAAGGCGAATGCTATTTTATAAACTGTTTTTTTCATTGTTTGATATATTAAAAATTAAAAATTAAATACTTGTAAATCATCGGGGAAAAAAGCGCAATCCGAACATCGATCGGCTTCGTATAGAAGCAGAATCATCAATTTCTTTCGAATCAATTTTGAGTATATAAACGACATAACCGAATAAATGTTTTTTTGTGGCGGCAAAGATAGAGTGTTATTAATTTCCGGGAAATACCACATTAATGGTATTTTTTTTTGAAGACACGATTTGACCGGCTTGCTTATGAACCGGACAAGGCTGTACCGATGCCGCTTTTGCACGGATATATCCTGCAGCTAATACGCTTATTCCCGGCTTAGGTTTTTGAGGTAGTCGGACGGGGTGAATCCGAACTCTTCTTTGAAACATTGCCTGAAATGTACGGGACTGTTGATGCCTACCATGTAGGATATTTCCGAAATGTTATATTTCCCTTGCAGCAAAAACTGTTCGGCTTTTTTCATCTTTATTTTTCTTATAAATTCGTTTGTTGATATGCCGGTGAGCGCTTTCATTTTTCTGTAGAGTGTAGAATTGCTCATGAACAGTTTCTCGGACAGGTATGCGATGTCAACTTTATCCGAATCCAGATTGTCTTCTACTATCCTGGTGACGTTTCGGATGAATTCGTTGTCTATTTCCGTTATTGAATTTTTCAGCAGGGCGCTTTTGTCGTTTATGATGATATTATTCCTTAACCGGTCGGCTAATTTCTTCCTGTTTTCCAGCAGATTGTTTATCCAGCTATGCAGGAGCGTCGCGCTAAATGGTTTCGTCAGGTATGAATCTGCGCCGGACAGGTAGCCTTCTTCTTTGTCGCTTATGGCATCTTTGGCTGTCAGCAGGATGACGGGTATATGACTTGTCCGTATGTCTGCCTTCACTTTTTTGCACAACGCGATGCCGTCCATGCCCGGCATCATGATGTCGCTCACGATGATATCCGGGATTTGTGAGAATGCTTTGAGGCAACCTTCTCCGCCTTCGTTTGCCGTCGAGCCAGCAACTTATTCCGGCATTGGTACTGAACCAGATGTTGCGGTTTGCATCTTCGGTAATGGCGCGGATGAAGGTGTTGTGCAGCCCGTCGTCACGCCGGAAGGTTGTATATCCGGAGAGGTTTGATTCCGGGAAACGGACGAGGCCTTCGCCGGTCGCTACCCACATGTTGCCGCGAGAGTCGAGGAACGTGTGATTGATCATGTTGGAACAGAACCCGTTTTGCTCGTTGAAGCGGGCGATTTCCTCCATTTCGGGACTGTAGACGGCCATGCCCTGCCCGAATGTCCCGACCCACAGGCGGCCTTTGCCATCCCGGTTTATGCTGCGGACCTGATTTTCCGGCAGGAGACTGTCATAGTGGTGTATGATTTCATGGCTACCGGGGTCGATTACGTAAATGCCGGTATTGGCGCCTGCCCAGATGTTATGGTCTTTATCTTCAAAAAAGCAGCGGATGTCGGCGTCGCCGGTATCTATTTTGCCGAATTTCTTTGTTTTATAGCTGTAAAAATTTATTCCGCCGAAGAAGGCACCTATCCATATATCGTTTTTCGAGTCCCGAAAGACGGTCGTAACGGAATTGTGCGAGAGGCTTTCGTTTTCGCTGCTGTAGACTGCGATTCTTTTGCCCCGGTCGAAGACGTTTATGCCGCCTCCGTACGTGCCCGATGTACAGATTTCCGTTATGGTCGTCCAGGATGCTCCATATATTTTCGGATTGCAGCTCCGGGAAGCTGGACATGTTGAAATGCGTAAACGTTTCGCTTTCCCTGTCGAAATATTCGAATCCGCGGTGGTATGTACTGATCCACAGGTTGCCGTCGGCGGAGGGCGCGATGGCTGTCACATCGTTGGTGATGATGCTGTGAGGCATTGCGTCGTCGTGCTGATACACCCGGAGCGTGTTTTTCTCGTAGTTGTAAGCATTCAGCCCGCCCCGTTGCGTCGCAATCCAGATGACGGGTTCGACAGGGTCGGCATAGATGCAGTTCAGTTCATTTGCACTGATGCTATTCGTATGTTTGTAGTAATTGATAAAACGTGTTCCGTCAAATTTGTTAAGCCCCTCTTCGCTTGCGAACCACATGAATCCATCCTTGTCCTGGGTGATGTTCACAATATAATTGCTGGATAATCCCTGTTCGATGCCTAACCGGGATATCGTCTGGGGATGCGGATAGGACATGACAGATATAAATACAGCGATGATAAAAAGGATGCAGACTCTGCGACATTTTGTGCGGATATGATTTTTGGAAGTTAATACCGGCGAAACCGTCCTACTGTTAAACGCAACGTCTATTTTCGGAATAAAATCTTTATTTCCCATAACTTTTATTTTTTCAAATGAATATTAAGCTGTATGCGACATAACAAAAATATATACTTTTGAGCAAATATCATATACTAATGCGAATCAGTAGTCAAAAAATAAGATAGATAAAAGCAACGGCAATTTTGCCGATAGCATGAATAAACAGCCCGGGTGTAGATCTGACTTTGTGCGTTCTTTGAATATTAGTTATCTCATTCAGCTGGTTGAAGAAAGCTTCTATGGGCTGTCTGACTCCGGAAACACTCTTTAGCAAACGCATGGATGTCCCTTATCAGGAAATATTTCTGACAGTAACCGGCAAACAGGTAAATTGCCATAATTTCCTGCTCTGTGAATACCGGACTGGAATTATTACTGTATCTTTGGCAGTAATATTACAGTTCTATCTTTATTTTCATTCAACAAAAATACAACTTATTCCTTCATTGTCATATTTTTATAGCAGCATACTTTTTACATCACCACCAAGAATTTATTTAAAATCAACCAGCATAAAGACATTATTATCTTCGTCTTCGTTGAGTGTAGCCACCAGTTTTTTCAACTTACCACTTAACCTGTTTTCTCTATATGCCTCTTCGAGTTCAGTCAAGTCTAATTCAAAATGGTACGCTTTTTCATAATAACTTGTACGACGTGGATCAAAATAAAAGTCTTTTCCCTTATAATCAGGAAGAATAATTTTCTGACGAAATATTTCGCCTGTTTTTTTGTCCCGCATATAATAATTTGCATCAGGAGATATTTTGCCATTCACCAGATAGGGAATAACAGACATGAATTGAAATCTGCCTGCATCCATACAAATATCCATGACAGTCATAGGATTCAAATCGCTCAATAGAGGTTTTTTACACATATAAGGCGTTAAGAATTTGTCTTTGCTGAAAAGGAAAACGGTGTCGGTTTCCGGATTGTACAAAAAAAGCCCGTCCGGGCATTTTCTCACGCGTGCAAAGCCTGGTATAGCAAACCCAACCATATCGTCTCTAAAACTTAAATTCACATTATTGCTTGGTAACGGAATGTATTCCAACACTTTTCCTTCTGTTTTGGAAATAAGGAAGAAAGATGAATCAATGGATTCCATAAAAGCCGTATTGTCTTCGGAATAATTTTTACGCATATTTTGCAACAATTTACGGTTATCATACACCAGTATGGACTGTTCATCGAAAAAAAACATTTGGTCTACGAGAGCGCCTTGCGGTAAGGTTAATTTTCTTTTGTATTCACCGGAAGAAGAATAGACATTTATATACCTGCTCATATAGAAAATACTCGGAAGAATATATACATCATCTTTCTCTTCATCATACATTGTAAATTCCACACCCACATACTCTTCCGGACCTTGCCCCTTTCGATTAAAACGTGATTTGGGGGTTCCATCTTTTGAAAAAAACAGAACGCTATGCGAAGAACGGTCTATAACAACGATCGTGTTTTGGGTCACACAAGCGATGCTTCCTCTATAAAGAAAGTCATCATTTACCGTGCTTAAATGTAAATAAGTGACATCGGCAATATCAGTCAAATTGATTTCTTTTTCGGGATAGTCTTTCCTGACGTCGATGTACGGCAAATCTTCGTATGATTGTTTGTCTGAAGAACAACCTGTTACAAAGATTGACAAAAAAAATAAATACAGTACATTTTCTTTTTTCATATTTTCTATTTAATTTAATAATTAATACGCTTATCTTTCATTCGAGTGATTATTCATTCACAACTCATCAAAAATACCCTCCAAAGACTATGCCTTGGAGGGTAAATTAGGGTTCGTTATTAACAATCACATGAATTTAATCCACCATAACTCTCACACCATGATACGCCCATGTCGCAAGTTGATGAGCAAGCCTTGTTACCGTTATTGCATACCACCCAACACAAACCGGAACCGTATCCGTCACAAATACCACTTCCTCCCAGTATATTTTTCATTTCTTTCGGGGGCATCATTTTTTTAAGCCTCATATAACTAATTTTTTTGCTCATAACAATTAAATTTTAAAATAATACAAAATAAAAATAATTACAATCTTTCCTCTGTTCCCAACCCTGTTTCGACTCAAGAGAGGAATAGCCGAACAAGGAGCCACAAGTCCAATCATCGTTATGGTCTCGCCAATTCGTTTGATTCTCATTGCCGGAAATCCGGTGGTTGTATGGACAGTACAACGCTTATCATCCCATTTGGCGTATGGTTGCCACCGAATAGAAAAGCCCAACACCCCTCGTAAAGTGTAAAAGCCGGTGCGGTTTAAACCATACGGCTGAAAATTTTCGTCTATCAAACTGCATATAAACTAAATCGAAGATTTTCCGGTAAAGGAACAGCCGAACAAAGATAATAGCTTTTGCGGAAATATTAAAGATAATCCATAGAATTTGTTGCAAAAAAAGTATCAACCCCATTGTATGTCGATACAATATGATATCGTTTCCAGAGCCTAAGCGTAACGGTCGCGAATGGATAATCTGTTGATACGATGAAAGATTCATATAATTAATTTTTTATCAATTCAGTTATATATTGCTTTCCTGTCCTGCAACATGCAAGGATTTCTTTATATTCACATCAAATTCCGTAAAATACCGCAAGTCTTCGATTTTGTAATTTCCCGGCAGTTTGTAACCGTTTACTAAAATCGTGGGGGTTGCGCGTAATTGCGTTTTCTCTTTCCATGCTTCATGCTTCCGGAACTCGGCTTCAATCGCAGGATTAGTCATGTCCAATTGCAAATCATTGAAAAAGGCTTCTTTCAATGATTGCCTCTCTCAAACCAGTCAGCATACAACTTCATTGCCGTTGCTTTGCCTTTTTCTAAATAGATGGCATTGAAATAACGGTTGGCATACGATAAATCTTCGTTGAAAGAGGAAAAGATATATTGAATACATACATTCCCGCCGGTTTCTTTGAGTAAATTATCTACTCTTTTGTGCATTTTAGCACATGGATTGCAAAAGGGATTGGAAAAAATTGTAATCGTCAATTTGGCATCCGGATTTCCAAAAAGGATTTGTGAATCAGCGTCGGTTGCTTCATAAAAAGGCTGTTGGGAAAGAAGCGTTCCAAAAACTTCCTCATTGGCTTTGATGCTGTTGATTTCCTGCCGGAGTTGCCCGACCTGATTCCCTACACTCAGTCGGGGGAGTAAAAGATTGAGTGCAAAAACCGGTACGGCATAGATACATCCGGTAATCAGTATTGTCTGCAAATCAAAAACAGGCAGATTGATATATCCGAAAATTACGTTCAGAACAAAAACGCATCATAGTAACACCTGTATGATCAGGCAAAGCGGACACCATTACCGCGCTTTGAATTTTTGATACCATACGCTCCAAACGGTATAGGGGAGCGCCAGTATATTGATGATAACTGAATATACCATTAATTTCGGTAAAAAAAGCAAGATAACGACATTCGCCGCAAAGTATCCCAATCCGATTTCGCTCCACCCGAAAATACCCCACAGTTTGGCGGCTTCCGATTCCAAGACATTATTACAGTCGCTTTTGCTGAACAGCGTACAGATTTTATCCGCATAACGGCTGTGAATACGCAATTGTTTCAATACAAGCAGGTAGCAGATGTAGACGCCAATCAGATTGACGAGTAAGAGTAAAGTGATTCCCGGATTAGTAAATAACGAATAGTTTGTATAAGACAATCCTAAAATCAGGGCACAGGCTACAACAAGGATAGATTGTTGAGCAAAAGTCAGTAAGTCTTTTGTTCGATGGGCAGCATAATCAGGTTCGCCGGAATTAATCGAAGTTTCAGCTAAAAGGATCACACCTGACCACATATCTACGAATTTTGAAATGGGAATAGTTATTTTTTTGCTGTGCCAGAGATAATGGACTTTATCGGTTTCAACTTTATTGACCATTACAAAATCGTTGCCGGTATGAGCAATGAAAGGTGTTTGGATTTCCTGAATGTCATTTACCTTGTCTTCTATTCGAGTTGCTCCATTTCGTATACCGTAATCAGACAGCATTTCCGATAACCCGAACAAATTGTATTTGTGCGGATGCTGGTTGAAGTACTGCGCGGAAAACGATTTAGTGTGCTTTATTCCAAGAATATCTAAAAACGTAACAAATGTATTTGTCGCCTTTTCCATGCCGCTGTTTTCTTATTACAAGAGAAGCTACAAAGGAGTTAAATTATTTTTAAACGGCCAAATATTTATTAAATGTCGTAGTTTCAACTACTGAATGCAACTTTTTTGTTTTGCAAATATAGGTAAAAAATTTCTTTTGGTGAATAAAAATTTAAATTAGCTCCTGGTCTGTTATTTATTTTATGTTGTATTTGTCTTAGTTATTGATTATTAAGTGTATTAAAATCTGTCTTTTTGGGTATGTACTTTCCGACAAGTTTGTTTGTATTTTCAATCAAACCTTGGTGGTGATTTAAAAAGTATGCTACCTTCCTTATACATATCCAAAGTTAATATAAAAGAAAGCCAAATTAAATGCTTTTAAGTGGTTGCGTATTATTTTGGAGAAGCAGCAGGTTTTTCTGAAAGCTCGTCTGATACGATGTCTTAAACGGCAATTATTTCCCTCAATACCTGCCGTATGCTTCTTTCCAATTATATGATTATCTGACTGAAAAGCAATAATAAAACTTTCCCGATTATCCGTACGGATACAATCATAACCGACTCTTGCTCCAAGGTGTTTTTTTCGCAATTTCCCGGCTGTCTTTAAGTCTCGCATCCCCCAAACATAAGATACAATTTCACCCGTTTACCTGTCGTATGCATAAATCAACCGGACTTTATTTTTCTTCTTTCCCACATAAATCCGGAACTCATCTGCTTCCAATGAAGCATAATGATGACATTTCGGTGTGATTCTATAACAGGATTTGACGGGTACCGACAATACTTTGATGACACTAATTCCTTCTATTACAGAAATGCCTCTAAACTCCAAGGCCTCGAACCATTATCAATAATATGCATTTTATCAGAGATGAATGACAGCCTTTGTAATCCAATGCATGATCGCCGATAATCTGACGTCCGGTCCACAATTTTTGCACAAATAATTCTGCTTTCCTGAGTGTTTCCTACCATTTTTCTTTACCTTTGTTCCTTGACAATGTGGGCAATACAGTTCTATCTTTATTTTCATTCAACAAAAATACAACTTATTCCTTCATTGTCATATTTTTATAGCAGCATACTTTTTAAATCACCACCCACAATTTTACCCCGCGCGGGAGTATAACAAACGTTTCATTAAAGACCGCGCCCGCCTAAATATGGCCTGATGGTACAATAAAGTAGAAGAAGCCAGATTCCATTCGTTTAACGTTATTGCTGCAACTTGTTACGAACACAGTGAAGAAATATTAAGCTTCTATATCAACCGTTCCACCAATGCGTCGGCGGAATCTTTCAACTCAAAAATCAAATCTTTCAGGGCTGAACTCAGGGGTGTTCTTGATATTCCTTTTTTTCTTTTCCGGCTATCTTTGCTCTATGCCTAAACACAGGGGGGGGGTGCAAGTGAGCCCACAATTACCATTATCACCACCCGAAGGACATCAACGTGGCAACGGTAGCCACCATTCCCGATCAGCTTTTGAACGGCCGCCCCGTCACCCCGCTGCCCTTCGTAACCGACGAAGATGGCAACGAACTCGTTTTCGCCCACGACTACGACCTGACGTACCACAAAAACGACCGCCCCGGTAACGCCACCGTCACCCTCCGTGGCAAAGGCGCCTGGAAAAGCAAAATAACCGTCAGCTTCAACATAATTGAAAGTGAAAAATAAAAAGTAACTACTCAGGTACTGTTCACACATTGGATGTCAGCGAGACATTTCAAAGCGATAAAAACATCCTGTCCATTTTTGATCGTGGTATCGATAACAGAGCGAATCCTTGCAAAACGGTC
>JAISEJ010000111.1 GCA_031264155.1 Tannerella sp.
ACAATTCCTTATGGAACAAGCGAGAGTTTTTTGACTTACAGCGTTTTAATACCTAAGCAAAGGGGGAAATAATGAACTATAAGATTGAGGATTTCGTTGACAAATGGGCTAGAATATGTGAAGCTATACCATATGATGACGGCTATTTAAAGGATGAATATTTAGCAGATATAGATACTCGATTATTCATTGATGAATTATTCGTAATCCGATCACCTGAATTAGAAGAAAAAATAATATTTTACGATCAAATTTTTTTGTCAAAAACCATTAAGATTGATAAATGTATATGGGGAACAAAAGCTGAAAAAAAACGTAATTTTAATCCTGTTAAAAACTGGTATTATTATCGTGTTCCAATAACAAGAGAAGAATGGATAAATATGCCGCCTGGCAGAGTGTGATCTGGCTAGTGTTCTGTCCTATACAGGAGATATTAACCGACCCCCTACCCGGTTACCGGGCTGCGGGTACTCCAGGGGTTTGTTCTTTCGGTTTTTCATGACAGGCTATCTGGCATATCTGGTTTTTCTGTTCTTTTGAAAGAGGGACCTTCCCCGACAAGCGCGTCAAGGCCCCGTTCATTATCGGTGTATAACGTATTCTTTGGTACATCCGTACTCTTCTGTTGGCCATCCGCATTACGATATTTTTCAAACAGGTACAGTAATTCGGGTTCAGTAACAAACGCGGTAAGGGCGCCTTTGGCGGTCACGCATTTCCCGCCGGTGATGTTACCCATGAGTACGGCGTCTTCTATCGGCCTTTGGTGGTACAAGCCATAGATAAGTCCCGCAAGAAACGCATCCCCCGCGCCTGTTGAATCAATATGAACAAACTCCCGTACAGGAGGAATGATATGCTCCTCGCCGTCATAGATGAGGCATCCAGAGGCGTCAAGTTTTATAATCGGTGTTTCAAGCCAATTGCGTAGAACACGGGCCGCGCTGGAAACATCTTTGCATCCGGTAAACTTGAGCGCCTCCTGCCGGTTTGCCGTCCAATAATCGGCAAGTTCAAGATACGATTCATAAACGGAACGCGGTACCGCATCCTCCCATGCCATATCAAAAATCAGCGTCGATCCTTCTTCTTTGAGCTTACGGTACACTTCGATATATCCCATCTGCATATCAACAATACGGGCGCCCCGGCAGAGTTCGAACACTGCCTGTAACTCATTATCGGCGGGCGCTTTTTTATCAGTATACGAAAGAAATGTTCTGTCATGTGCGGTAAGTGCGGCAACGCTTATGTTGAGCGGAATTGCCCCGTGATCCGCTTTATAAAGATTCGTTATCGTTACAGGCAGCGTTTCCAGTTCTTTGAATACAAAACGCGAGAACATATCGTCTCCAAGATATGTTCCCACACGGACAGGAATACCGAGCTTTGATACATTGACAAGCGTCCCCAATGACCCGCCGCCAAGGTGTATCGAAAATTCATCCGCATAAAGCTCTTCGCCTTCGTTCGGCAAGCGCGGAAGCCCGGAAAACGTAAGGTCAATATTCGCCAGACCAGCGCCGGCAACAAAAGGGAGCATCTACCCGCCGATGTACGAGGCATTCGCCGCGAAATACCGGCGCGCCAAAACACGCGCCGCCGGGTAGGAACCCACAAGCGGGTGCATCATAAGCGCATCGACGGCGCACTCAATATCCTTATTTATTATTGCCCTGGACGCAAGACGTTCATAGCTCTTTACGCGGCGGATAAGCTCAAAGCGGGCAGGATCTATACTGCCAAATTGGAGCGGTACCGCCCTGCCATTTTCAAGATTACAACTGATCTCGACAATGTCATCCGCCGCCAAACCGGGGATTGCGCCGTTATTGGGAACGCACAAAACCATATCTGAGACGGATGTCCCCCTGCCGGATTCAAGGTCGATAAATTTGAGGGCAACACCGGCATAGCCGCCTTCGTCCTGATTAAGGGTCCATGATACATCACGATGTACGCCCGTTTCCTGCGACATATAGGCGTTTTCGCGTTTACTATACCACTTTTCGTAGATGGCAAGACATTCGTCTATGCCGGCCTCGGATGCGTTCGGAATATCTTTTGATGACAACTCGCGCATCATTTCAATATTTATATCACATATTATTTCACCGCGTGTTTTTGAAGAAGTACGTATATTCACCAACGCTTTTTCAGGATAATAATAGTAATAGAGATATTCATTGGGAATACAGCCAAGATGAAGTACCATTTCCGGCTCAAAGAAACGCAGATCGGTTTCATTATATGCGCGCCGGTCGCGGATAATCTCCGCGGTAATATCTTTACCATTAAGCATTATATCTTCAAAGAATGAAAGATGATTAAGCCCGTAAACCTTCATGCTCATTGTATCCGTTGTTTTTGGCGCATACACTTTTGAAAGCTGACGGAGCATCCCGCTTGGCGCGTCACAGATGCCGTAGGTGAAATCATAACCCATATCGCGGAGCGCCTGAGTTACAAGCCCTGCGGGATTGGTAAAATTGAACACCTTTACCGTTTTTTTCGCGTGCTCTCTGATAAGACGGCAATAGCATTCAAGAACAGGAATTGTGCGCATCGCAAAAGAAAAGCCCGCCGCGCCGGTTGTCTCTTGACCTATCACGCCGCAGGAAAGCGCGGTCCGCTCATCTTCGACGCGGGCCATGTCTCCACCCGGCCTTATTGTTGTGATGATATAGCCGGCATTTTTAACTGCCGTTTCCCCATCGGTAGTGAGTGAAAAGTCAAGCTCCGGATTAATCCGCTTCGCCGCACGCATTGCAAGAGCACCGAAGATACGAAGTTTTTCCTCGTCGTTATCCATAAATACGACCTGGCTTATTCCAAGTTCATCCGCACGCCGGGCGATGCTTGACGCGAGAAACAGCGACCGTATTCCGCCGCCGCCGATAACCGTTATCTTCATTTTCTATCCTTTTACCGCTCCTGCGGTAAGGCTTTCGACTACCTGCTCCTGTGCCAAGATAAATATAACGATTGTAGGGAGCACGGTCATTATCACCGCCGCAAACAGCGCCGAATAATTGTTTGCGAAGGTTCCCAAATAGTAGTTTAACGCAATCGGTATAGTCCTCGCCGTTCTTCCGCTGGTCAGTATCAGCGCAAAGTAAAATTCATTCCATGTATTGATAAACTGAAGAACCGCCGAAGTCATGATGCCGGGCTTCGCAAGCGGCAGCACTACAGTGCCGAAGGTTCTGAGAAATCCTGCGCCGTCAATATACGCCGCTTCTTCCATTTCCCTGGGTATGGTATGGTAATAGCTTGCCATGATAAAAAATGTAATAGGAATGCCAAATGCCGAATATACGAGAATGAGCCCGCGTTTTGTATCAAATATTGACAGAGCATTCAACAAGGTAAAAAGCGGCTGAGAGAGCGCCTGTGCGGGAAGCAGCAAGGCCGCCGATACAAAGAGAATGATAATACTGCGGGCTTTGAACTTGAACCTCGACACCACATAAGCACAGGGGCACACGCAGAACAGTGTAAGTCCAATGCTTAGGCCCGTAATTGTAATACTGTTCAAAAAGAACCTTCCTATGGGTGCATATTTGAAGGCATCGGCATAGTTTTTGAAACGTAACGACGATGGAAGCGACAGGGCGGACGAGTTGATTTCCGTATAGCTTTTAAAAGAACCGGTAAAGGCCCAAAGGATCGGTCCAAGAGAAATCACCGCTATGAACACAAGGAACATATATTTAAGAACCGCCAGGCAAAAGGCGATGGCATTCTCGCGTTTACGCATTGCGGAATCCCCTTTTACTCATGCCAAAGAGAAGATTTATAATCAGCACAAGCGAGATGCCTATGATTATTTGAAATACGCCTATCGTGTTTGCAAGTCCGTAATTGGACTGTAATAACGCCGTTTTGTGGAGCAGTATGGGGAGATTCAATGTTGAATCTCCCGGTCCGCCTTTAGTTGTCACATATAATATGTCGAACTGCGAGACCATGGCGACTGCGGCAAGGATTACGCAGGTCTTTAATGAATTTTTCAGGAAGGGCAGGGTTATATATATATCAATCTGCCACCACTTTGCACCATCGGTCTTTGCGGACTCGTAAATCTCGGCGGGAATGGCGCCGATTTCGGCAAGAAGTATCGTCGTGTTAAACGCCGAATAGAATATCCATGTGGCCGTAACGGTAGCAAATGAATAATCCGAGTTACCGAAAAGATTTGGAACTTTTGCCGTAGTCGTACCGGAAAAGGCAAAAAGTGATTTTATAATTCCAAACTGGGGATTCAGGAGCAGCAGGAACATAACGCCCGTTGCCGCCGTCGGAATGATATTGGGTATCAGATATATTGTCCGCATCGCCTTCCAGCCAAAAGGACGGCGGTAGAGGATCAATGCAACAATGATTCCCATCCCCAAATGAACCGTTGTTTGTAATATGACCCATACGAGGGTATTCCTGACTGCGGGCCAAAAACTGGAACCGGGCGAAAGAAGCTCAAGATAGTTTGTCGCGCCGATAAACGCAGGCCGGACAAACGCCGTCCACTTTGTAAACGATGTAAGAAACATCGTCCCAATGGGGACGGCGTATACGAACGAAAAAAGGAGCGCACAGGGAAGCACAAAAAGGGTTATCCACAGCATTTTGTTTTTCAGCATTCGAGCCTCCGGATATCTTCCCCGCGCCGCGCTTTTTTCTAATTGGTGTTCTTGGATGCCTCTTCGCTCAGTTTTGCGCAGAAGGTCCGGGCATCTATTTTTTTATTGCCCAGCTCAGGCAGTTGAAGCGAGAAGGTATCCAGTGTATTCTGATACCATAGAATCTGATTCTGGCCGTAAGTAATCTTTGCCCTGGCCTGGATTTCGAGCGCCCTGGCCATAAGCGGGTCGGCTTCTTTTAACGAATCGGGTATTTCCACCTTGGGCGATTCAGGCTGCATACTGGCCATTTCGAGAGCTACCAGCTGGTTTTTAAGGGACGATTCAAATTTGAGGAATTCCACCGCCTTGTCAATTTTTGCCTTCTCCTTCGAACCGACCATGTCGCCAGGCTGGGGCGTCATCGTCATGGCGTATCCGGGCATGAGCATCACGTCAACCTTTTCGTAAAAGTTATTCGGCGCTTTTTCCTCATTACGGACATCAGGTATCATCCATGGGCCGTTGGGGAACATGGCAACCTCACCGTTGAAGAAGTGTGTCGCCATCGGGTCGTAGTTTCCTCCTATCGCGTCCGCAGTGGTGTAATCGGAAAGCATCTTTTGCAATTTTTCGGCGGCAGCAATCACCTCGGGCGTATTGTAATCCGTTGGATACATCATGTTCATCCAGTCATTACCCGCCTTGCCGCTTGTGCCGACGAGGGCCGAAAGCCACAGATTGGAAAGCCAGCCAAAATCGGCGGTATCCATTCCCACGGGGATGATGCCCTTTGACTTAAAGGTTTCGCAGGCCGCAAAAAACTCCTCCCAGGTTTCCCACGCAATCTCGGGCGGTGTAACGCCGGCCTGGCGGAAGAGTTCCTTGTTATAGTAGATGAAGGTAATCTCCTTTGCCATGGGGACGGCGTATATCTTCCCGTCTACCGAGGCAAATTCAAGCGACTTGGGATCAAACTGGCTTTTCCAGGCAGGGTCGGCATCGAAATACGGAGTAAGGTCAGCAATCTTTCCCGCCCGCATCGCCATTTCGGTATAATTATTCCCGCCGGTAAGCACGATGTCGGGCAAATCTCCAGACGCTATGAGGAGCTTCAATTTTTGATTGTACGCATCCGTGGTCGGCATTTCTTCAAAATCAAACACGACATCTTTGCCGGCTTCGGTTTTTACAAATTCCGTAAAAAGATAATTAAAATACGGCGCGCCGAAATCCGTACCCACATGATAGTTGATAACTTTAAGATGAATTTTTCCGTCATCTTTTTTACCGCCGCATCCGGTACCGATACACGCGGCAATTATTATGAAGAATACCGCGCAAAGTTTCCAAAACCGTTTCATCATATCCTCCTCCTTACCAATCTCAAAATCTACTGTTACGTTACAGTAAGTATAAACCTCAATCATCCTCATGTCAAGACTTTTTTGTTTTTTTCAATCCTGCACATGAAATATCCGGAAATACCTGTGGGAATTTTCAACACACACGGGAAGCCGCCGCATTTGTTGTATTTAACCGCATTTAGTGCGATTTGTTGCATCAGAAATCTTTCAAAATATCAAATTGCAAAACTTGTGGATGACAGACGGATTGTGCGCTAATTTAATTTTTTTACGCTATTCCTGACAACCAACGATACCGGAAGGCGGATCCGGTATTCGGTTATGGGTTCTTTACGTGTCATGCGGAGGACCTGTTCCACCGCGTGAAATGCCTTTAGGGGCACATCCTGATGAATGGTCGTAAGCTGCGGCCTTGTTTGTAACGCGTATAAATTGTCGTCAAATCCGCATACTGATATATCTCCGGGAACGCGTATGCCATCGTCAGTCAGGAGATTGACATAATCGGCGGCCAAAAAATCGGATGCAAAAAACAGGGCCGTATATGCGCGTACTTTTTCCCGGGTAAAATTCCGGTAATCTTCATGCCGTTTTTGATAATCGTCACTGATATAAATATAATCTTCCGGCAGAAATGGTATCTCGTGTTTTTTTAGGGCCTTTTTATATCCTTCTCTGCGAGCCGCGCACTCCCCCGCGGGTCTCCGGGTATCCGCCAGAAAAGCAATGTGTTTGTGCCCCTGCTGTATCAGGTATTCGGTCATTAAATAAGCGCCATGAAAATCATCCGCGCCTATATTGACATATAATAAATCATCATTATGGAAATAACTGTCTATAAAGACGACGGGAACGCCGGAATTCCGCATGAATTGCGTACAGTCGCCGGCACTGCACCCGCATATTATCATTCCCTCAACATTCCATGCCTTCGCCATACGCAGGCACTCATCAACATCGGCAGATACATAAAGCATCATAAAATAGCCTCGTGTTCTTACTTCGCTTTCAATAGTCCCGATGATTTCAGCAAAGAAGGGATCGTGGGTTATATTGTCATCTTTCCGCTTTTTTTTGATGTTGACAACGGCGATTATCTTTGATCCGTATTTTGCAAGGCTGCGCCCGCTCATATTGGAAACATAATTGTTTTCTTTGATGACATGCTGTACCCGTTTCAGCGTTTTTGGGGTCATTTCATCAGTTTTACCGTGAAGAACGTTAGATACGGTAGTGGGACTCACCCCGGCAAGAACAGCAATTTGTTTTATGGTCATCATTCAAATTATACCGTTTTTCTTATAGCCTTGAGAGTGGTAAGTTCTTGAACCAAAAAAGATGAACTGGAAGTAGAAAAACCTTGAACCTGCAGTAAGGTAAAGTTGCCAAACAAACACCGGACGGCAGAGCGGGTCTTTCAGTGTTCCTGTTCATCAATTCCATAGTAGTCGAGTTTCAAAATTGTTTCAACCGGCGGCATACATGACAGTAGTTTCCCGCTGTGTTATCGGGTATATCGTCCGCGGGGATCTGCGCAGAGTAACTTCAATGGCGGCGGCGTTGAACATGAAACCCCTCCTTTATACCTCATGGAACTCAACGGCCGCGTGGTATTGTTGGCCGACCATATCAAGGTAGCGAAAGAAGGGCGCAAGATGCCCTGAAAGTAGACCATTGGAGTATGCGACGCGTATTTTTTCAGTAAAACCATGCCGGACATGGCCGCCTTGTTCGTTGACCAAAACGGGAAACAACTGCTGCATATAGTTACCCGTCTTGATTTACTGTGGAAACCGGTTAAGCGAATGATCAGGTTCGTACTAACGGACAGGAGGCGGTATATCCTCATGTCGTCCGACACCGGCTTATCCCCTGAAGACATTATTTTTTTGTACGGCTGCCGGTTTAAGATGGTGGCCGATTAGACTATGGAGAAAAAGTACCAACTGAAAGGAATTTTTATAATATTACTTTACAATGGAGCACTGGACAAAGGCCACCTTCTTATAGAAGCTATAAAGAAGGGGTTGTTTTTCAGTTCATATAGAACAGGTTTAAACGGTCCAGGATATTATACAATTCCTTATGGAACAAGCGAGAGTTTTTTGACTTACAGCGTTTTAATACCTAAGCAAAGGGGGAAATAATGAACTATAAGATTGAGGATTTCGTTGACAAATGGGCTAGAATATGT
>JAISEJ010000134.1 GCA_031264155.1 Tannerella sp.
GGAATCGAACGTGCATCGGTCCGGCTGCAGGAGGCCGTCACCCGCGGCTATTCAATCGTCATTTTCCCCGAAGGAACGCGCTCCGCCGACTGCTCAATCCGCCGTTTCCACCGCGGCGCATTCTACCTTGCCGAACAGCTAAACGCCGACATAATCCCCATAATGATACACGGCGCGGGCCACGTCCTCCCCAAAGAAGAGTTCATGCTTCGCAAAGGCCGCATCCACATACAGGTAATGCCTCGCATCGCGCCGGACGACGTCCGCTTCCGCAAGGACTATTCCCCTCGCTCAATAGACGTCCGCCGCTACTACCTGTCCGAATACCGCGAATTGTGCCGCGAAACCGAAACGCCGGATTATTATGCCGATCTGGTAACGAAAAATTACATCTACAAAGGCCCTGCCATAGAACGGGAAGTCCGCCGGAACTTGCAGAAACATAAAAATTACGTGAGAGAAATAGCCGACACCCCCGACGAAGGCGCAATCACCATCCGAAACACCGGCTATGGCGAATACGCTTTACTTTTGGCTTTAGTAAAGGAAGACCTGCAAATAACCGCCGTCGAGCCTGACCCCGACCGGCGCGCCCTCGCCGCAAACTGCGCCTCGGTTCCGCGTAATCTGAAATATGTGGAAAACGCTTCTGTGATATCCTATTGGGAAAGCCCTTTTAATTTATATACCAGCAGATAATCTTCCGGTTCCCCTTCTTCTCCTGCTCCATAAAGCGTAAAGGTTTCCTCGTCTACCGCAAAGTGACACGGGCGTCTTCCTTCCAAATGGTATCTGGCTACCGGATTCCCGTCCAAATCAAATACCTCAAGAAAAGTCCCGCGAGTAGACCTGGCTCTGTGCTCTTTCCATGATGTTCCGAAAAACTGTGCGTATAAATAACGCTTGCCCAGATAAGCGTAGACATAGCTTGTCTTAACATCTCCCTCATTTTGCGAGTTAACCTCGACCGGGTGAGCAAACTTAAACTTTACCCTTTTGATGAGGTTAAAGTCAGTATCCATAAAATCAATCTGTTTTTTATAACCGTAACAGAATACTATACGGCTTTCACCGGCATACACATTACCCATGTCAGGATCTATGTAATAATCCATTATATCGGGATTTCTGTATTGCCATGATTTCCTCGGCATCTCGTCCTGCAAGGTTAACATATACACGCAGGGAGCTATATACAAGGCGTCCATCACATATAAGGAATCATTTATAAAGGCGGCGCTATATACGTCATATATAAAATTCAAGTGTTTAGCGCCGCCCCTGGACACGGGCTGTCCTTCTTCGTTGATTCCGAACCGGTGAACCGAGTTTTTATTAATATCGCCAATAAGAATATCCGAAAGCGGCGTATTATATAAATGCGGACTTACAAAATCATCCGGCCCTTGTCCGATTACCCCGAAGGCGCTTTTCAATACATGGCCGGTAAGGTCGTAGATATGAAATAAGCTGTCAGTCCGCTTTAGGTTTTGAAGAATTAGAAAAGGATGCTTCACTTCTACCCTTATAGGATTGGTTATACCATGCAAAGGCATTAATTCCTGCGTCAGGGTTTCTTCGCGGGGAAAGCCGATATCCGCGGAACTGCATGCCGCGATTAAGCCGCAGCACAGCATCAGTATAAAGTGGGAAATTCGCATTAAAGGGACTTGTTTTTCGTTCATGAAATTTAATTTTGAGGTTAATAATTGAATTTAAAAAACGCCGTAAAGGTATAATATTATTTTGGTATATAATGAATAAATAATACAAGCAGTTGAAGAAAGTTCGCGGGGGTCTCCCGCGAGATTTCCACTGTGGAAGAAGACGTGCGGGGATCTCCCGCGAGATTTCCACGGCGGAAGAAGACGTGCGGGGATTCCCCGCGAACTTTCCACGGCGGAAGAAGACGTGCGGGAGTTCCCCGCGAGATTTCCACGGCGGAAGAAAGTGTGCGGGAGTTCCCCGCGAGATTCCCACGGCGGAAGAAGGCATAAATAATGTATTCGGCAGAAAATCCTGAATCCAGACAAGTGCGCCGGGAATTGCGCGGGCATGGCATGGAATATTTCCGGGTTGATCGCCGGGAACGGCGCCGGAGCAACGGCTTTCGCGGGCGGGCTTCAGATGTGCGGCAGGAAGAAATTGCATTTTTATTTGAAACAGCTGGCGTTTTTAGATATGGCAACAAATGTACGGAGAATCTTTTAATCGGGCAACAGGCGGAATGGTTAAAAAAATATATAATTTTTTTGCGGGGGCGGGGAGGAGCGATGGGGTGATGGGATGGTAAAGACAGGGCATGCCCTGTCTCTACGGGAATCCGGAACGAATGTAGTCTTCAAAAAATATGTTTCAGAAAAGAATTAAGGCATAAAAAAAGCGCCCAAAAAAATCCCCGATTCGGGTTCTTTTTCGGGCGCTTTAATGTCAAAACATCAATCCTAATATTGGTTGTGCGGCTGAAGGGACTCGAACCCCCACGCCGTGAAGCACCAGATCCTAAGTCTGGCGTGGCTACCAATTACACCACAGCCGCTAAATTCGGGGGCAAAGCTACAAAAATATTTTATAACTTTGCCCGTTATGGAATTTATTTTTGCGAAAATCGCCGGCCGGCGGCTTTATTCGTTTGCATATTCGGCGCTTGTTGTCGATGGCGTGCTTCCGGCAGTTTTCTCCCTGAGGTAGTCCAGCGCCTCTTCGATTATCGTATCAATGTTATTTAACTGGTCGTTTTCTTTGATATCTATTTTTATATCCGGGTCGATGCCGTATTCCGTGTATTCCTTGTTCGCATCAAGTATCGGCGATGACGAGAATCTTACTCCCCAGCCGTTGGGCAGTTCCGAATGGAACGGCAATCCGCAGCCTCCGCCGGTCCTGTCGCCTATAATCGTAACCTGTGAAAATAATTTCATCTTATTTATAAAATCATTTGTTGCGCTGTAACAGCTGCGGTTCGTGAGAATTGCCACCGGACGAAGCCACTTTATCCGTTTCGACGGTTCGAGTTCTATCGGGTACGGTTCCGAGAAATCGTTATGTCCGGCGCCCGTCTTATGCACTATATATCCGACCAGCAGTTTTTCCGTTATAAACCGCGAAGCTATACGCTCGGAATAGGCCAGCGAGCCGCCTCCGTTGTTGCGGACGTCAAAGATAAGCGCCTTGCAGTTCTTAAAGTGCAAAAACATCTCATCTAAATTGGCCTCGCCGATAGGATTGGAAAAGCTTTCATAATAAACGTATCCGATGCTGTCCCTCAAAATGAGATACTCCATTCCTCCGGCCATCTTGTAGTCCGTACCCAGATATTTCCGATGCACGACCTCATTAAAATTATCCGGATAATTCTCATGCCAGTCCCAGAAGCGCGATGTATTAAATGTAGTGATAAGGTTTGTATGCCCGTCTTCAAGCTCTGCAAGCATTTTGCCTAATACGCTGTACAGTTCATACTTGTTCATTGTATCCGTGAGCAGGACATTATACTTGTCATGTACGGCATTCCAGTCTATATGCTTGTAATCAAAGAAACAGTAATTCTCGTCTATCAATTTCCAGAGCGCTTCAAAGTTGGAATGTGGATCGGTCGTATATTCATCGCTTTTGTAACACGATTGAATAAGGAATAATGCGCATAGAAGCGCAAATGTGTAAATATATTTTTTCATTGCTTTCTCCTCCGTTAATAATATGCACTGTGAAATAAATTACGCTTTCTCATCTCGCGTCCTCCGAATGCAACAAATTCCTTCACAAATCCCAGGATGATATTGTGAGAAATTATATGCCTGTCGATGTCGTGAATATCCGTAGAATAAAACGACCCGAAATAGCCTGCGCGCAACGTCACGCCGCCGACCGGAAAGTCGACCGTGAAACAGTTGCGCATCGCGAGCTTATTATGAAAGGAATTGAAATTAAATATTTCCGCCGTGTTTCCCAGGCTGAATATTTCATAATAGGACTGCTTATATACCGGCGAAAAAAGTACTCCGGCAAAGGGCGTGTCGAACTGGTAACGAAGCGTGACCGGATATTTTTTTATGCGAAACTCATAAATCGCAATAAGGGAGAAATTCAAATCTATGTCGGCATGTATCGTCATGGGATTATTCCCGTTGCGCGTATTATATACCATACCGGTCATGCCGTGAACGCTACTGCCGATCATTATTTTAAAGTACGGGTCAGGCAAAAGGCGATAATGATAGCCCACGGAATAATTGACAAATGCGGACAGGAAATTGGCATTTTCCGCGCCGTTCATCGTTGAAGATATGTCGACACTGACAATATTCTGGCGCGACACCTTGTAGTCCGATAATTTAGTCAGGCGCATGCGCTCATTCATAAAACGAAAACCGAGACCGCTGTACTTCTCCGGAGAAAGATAGGTATCTTTCATACCGTAACCTCCGACGCCGACCAGCGTCCCTTCATTTACGGAACGAAGATTCGTATAATCGACATCACCTTCGTTTTTCAGGCGCAGTTCTCCTCCTTCCTGTTCAATTAAAAGTTCGCTCCTCCGAACCGTCGCCTTTTTCCTGTTTTTTTCGGAAGGCTCTGCTACCGTAACGGCTGTGGCGGTGCGCGAAAAATCCCCGGTTAATACTTCGACTTCCTGCACGATTGAAACAGTATCCGCAGGAAAAGAACTTATTGCCGCAGTATCCGTTGCGGGTATATCTGCAACAGGATTTGCGACGGGAATGTCATCGTCCGGTATTTCTTTATAAAGCGATTCCTTCTTATTTAATTTTTCTTTTGATAAGGCAATCAGCAGGGAATCGGCTTCTTCGAAGCTCATCCGGTGTGTGGCGGCTGTCGAATCCCCCGATATCGTCGTCTGTGCGTTTAGCGGAAGACACATGGAGATGTGAATGCACGCTAAAAAGATAATCATGTTCAATTTTTTCATAACATATTATTTAAAAAGATCCAATTGAGCATCGTCCTGCTCATTATTTTCAATGTCGCCGCTTTCTGCTTCCTCCGGTTTTTCCCCGGGGAAATATGCGGGTTCAAGTTCGCTGATTCGGCTGACTTCAAAAGTTGTGACGCGCTTGCCTTTGGCTTTAAAACTTTTAACTCCTATAAAAGGCTCTACGTCAATAACCAGCGGACTGCGAAATTCGTCGTTTCCTCCGAATAGCACTTCTATACGCGGATAGTCCTGTTCGGACAACAGGTATAGCGAATTCAATTCATTCTCTCCCATGAAATTCTGATGCTTATTCCCGGCTTCCAGCTGGAACCGCTTTACGTACGGGAACTTCTGGTCTGCGTCGTAAAGTACGGCTGTCCAGACTTTATTGGCGTCGAAGCGCTCCATCACGAGTATGTTATCTTCATAATGATTGCTCAAATCGTAATTAGTCGTGTAAAATTCACCGTTGCGAAGTATAACCAGTATCTGGTCGTCATTATGGAATTCTCCCAGCGAATCTCCTCTGCCGTCGTAGTTCAGGCGCAGGATGTCGCGGTCGAACCATACCTGGCGACCGCCCAGCGTGGATATTCCTTTTTGCTTGAGACTTATCTTATGTATGTCCGATTTAGTCAAAATATTACCCATCGAATTGCGGCCTTTAATCATGATTTCGCTGAAATCCTTCTCGAATGTCATTATCTTCTGCCGGAGCTTGGGTTTAAGAACGATTTTCACCGTTTCGGCTTCTCCGTTCGGGTTTGCGCTGAAGTACAGGATCGCCGAACCGGGAGAGCTTTGTGTTACGTCATATTCCCTGTCACGGGTAATGCCCGTCACGGCGAATCGCTTTATGTAATTGCTCCCCGTAGCGCCGTCGCGGTATATCGCATTGTAAATAGTCCGGTTGTCGTTCCGCTTGAAAATGTTCAGGTAAAGAACATCCTTGCCGACGAATATCTTGTCGCTTACCTTGATGATTTTATAGGTTCCGTTTTTATAGAACAGGATTATGTCATCAATGTCGGAGCAGTTGCAGATGTATTCGTCGCGTTTCAGGGCGGTACCGATGAATCCTTCTTCACGGTTGATGTATAGCTTTTCGTTTGCTTCAATCACTTTCGTCGCAACAATCGTATCAAAGCTGCGGAGTTCCGTGTGCCGCGGATAGGCTGCCCCGTATTTGTCTTTCAGCATTGCAAACCAGTCGATCGTGTAATCGACTATATTGGCAAGGCGGGCGTTGACCTTTTCGATTTCGGCTTTTATCCGGGCGATAAGCTCATCGTTGCTGTCTATGCTGAATTTCAGGATACGTCCCATTTTTATCTCCATTAACCGCATGAGGTCGTCACGGGTGACATCACGTATGAAACCCGGCTTGAACGGTTCCAGCCGTTTATCAATATGCGCTATCGCAATGTCTATGGATTTTGCATTTTCAAATTCCGCATCCTTGTAGATGCGTTCGACGATGAAGATTCGTTCCAGAGAGGCATAAAACAGCTGTTCTTCCTGCTCGAACAGATGTATCTCCAATTCTTTGTGTAACAGTTCCAGCGTCTGGTCCGTCGAATGACGCAATATATCGCTTACGGTCAGGAAACATGGTTTGTTGTCCTCAATTACGCAGCAGTTCGACGAAATGCTTATCTCGCAATCCGTGAACGCATATAGTGCGTCAATCGTCTTGTCGGACGAGACTCCCGGCGCCAGGTGAACGAGTATTTCGGCTTCGCGCGCCGTGTTGTCATCTATCCTTTTAATCTTTATTTTGCCCTTATCGTTCGCTTTTAGAATCGAATCAATAAGCGAAGGCGTATTGCGTCCGTAAGGGATTTCCGTTATGACGAGAGTCTTGTTGTCAAGTTTGCTGATTTTCGCGCGAACCTTGACGGCGCCTCCCCGCTCCCCGTCGTTATATTTGGATATGTCAACGGAGCCGCCTGTCTGAAAATCGGGATACAGCGTGAAGGATTCTCCGCGAAGATAGGCGATTGCCGCGTCAAGAATCTCGTTGAAATTATGAGGAAGTATTTTGGAAGAAAGCCCGACGGCGATGCCTTCGGCGCCCTGTGCGAGCAGCAAGGGGAATTTTACGGGCAGGGATATCGGTTCTTTATTGCGGCCGTCGTAGGAAAGTTTCCAGGTCGTCGTCTTCGGATTAAACGCTACGTCCAGTGCGAATTTCGACAGGCGCGCTTCGATATAACGGGGTGCGGCGGCGCCGTCGCCCGTCAGGATATTTCCCCAGTTCCCCTGACAGTCGATAAGCAGGTCCTTTTGCCCCAACTGTACCAGCGCATCGCCGATAGAGGCGTCGCCGTGAGGATGGAACTGCATGGTATGGCCGACGATGTTTGCTACTTTATTATATCGCCCGTCGTCGAGAATCTTCATCGAATGGAGGATGCGGCGCTGTACGGGCTTGAAGCCGTCGTTAATGTGCGGGACGGCGCGTTCGAGGATGACATACGAAGCATAGTCCAGGAACCAGCTTTGGTACATTCCCGAAAGCTGATGCGCGCCGTCGCCCGTTCCTGATACTCTATATCCCGAATGGGCCGGTTCCGTAGAGTCGTCATTCGCTGTACGTTCATCTTCCGGCATGTCCGCGCCTTCTTCCGGCGTTACGACATTTTCTTCCGGTACGTTGTTAATCTCAGGCTTATCCCCTGTTTCTCCAAGCTGCTTATCTTTATTATCTAACATAATTCAAACTTCGACAATGATTCATTAATGAGAAAAAAATCCGACAAATATAGTAATATTTTTCAGAATCCGGGAATCTTTCTGCCGACAGGGCTAAATCTTTTTTTTGAGGTGACGGAGAAAAATTACTGCCTTCGCCGGAAAAAAAATATGTCCAAAAAAGCAACACCCCCGGCAGAACAGCTGCTACACTCCTTACTGAGGATTCATGTACCGTCGAGTTATCGCGTAGGGGGTGCACGAAACCCCATGCCGCAGAAGTATAATACCTGGTGCACCGGAAGGGGAAAAAGGGCGGTATTAGACGGTTTTTGCAATCCGTTAAATATTCTTACCCGCAGTTTCTCACTCAAGCGCATTTATTTGATTATTAAGCGCAGGCGATGGAAAGAAGCGGGGAGCGACAATCATTACAGCAAGTGATTCCTGTCTACTCGGCCGCCGGAGACAGAAGAATCAACTGCTTCTTTTAATTTAGCCCGGCTAAAATAGAAGAAGCAGTTGCTTCTTTTAATTTCGCTCGCCTAAAATAGAAGAATCAACTGCTTCTTTTAATTTCGCCCGCCTGAATTAGAAGAATCAACTGTTTCTTTTAATTTCGCCCGCCTGAATTAGAAGAATCAACTGCTTCTTTTAATTTCCGCCGCTTGAGGTGAAAATTTAGATAAATTTCCCCTGCTCAAGACCGCTTACAATCTCTGTCAACAACTTCGTCTGTGGCATCAACAATCCGGCACCTCAAAAAAAGATTTAGCCGCCGACAGGAGGATTTTTTTGCCGGTGTTTTATGCTGCGCGCCTGAACCTGTTTTTTCGCATATCAGGCACGACGGGCAGCATCTTCGCTTTCATGACCGGCTTGATGAAATTATTTCGCAAATTCATTTATTAAATAATTTGGTTTATAAAATAAACTATATTATCTTTGTGGCGTCAATCGATTGAAAAGAGAATTTTACTGGAGTTGAGAACTTATTAAAAGAAAATGATTATGAAAACTTT
>JAISEJ010000015.1 GCA_031264155.1 Tannerella sp.
TCCTGCGCATAAACCCCGGCGCCGCCCAAAAGTAAGAAGGTAAGTAATACTAAAAAGATTCGTCTCATATTGCTTTTAATTTGATAGCCCGTTAATAAGCACAAAACTACCACCCCCGCAACCCGCCGGCAAATAATATCCATATAAGGGGAAAAATAATAGACGAATCCTCTCTTTTAGTCGATGAAAGAGAAATCCTTCACGGCCTGTTAAAGCTCCGTTTACCCATCTTTCAGTAATATCTCAAAGGCTTCATACAGATTTGTGTACGAACCATACTCCGGGTCAAAATGTTTGGCCCGTTCAATAGCGGCTTCTAATTTATTCTCCGAACACAAATCTTTCACCCATTTCTCTTTTTCAAGGAACCGCATTGTTTTTTCATAGTCATTCACGTACCTTTTCAATGCGGTTTCGGCGGATTTTGCATCTTTGAAATAACGGTTTGTATGTTCGTGATGAAGTAAAAACCAATATTCAATAGAAGGCAGGCTACTGCAAAAAAGAAGATTCTTGTTTTTCCGGTATTTGTTTTGAAGTTGCTCCAACTTTTTACGTTCGCTTTCATTGTATACAGTCACATCGGCATCAAATACACATATTACAAAAATATCTCCGCTCAACAGCTCCTCTATTTTCTTTCTCATTTCAGCAATACTTGTATTGCCAAAGAATCGTGGCTTGATCGTACAATGAAAGCCTACTAATTTTTTAATATGCGAAAAATAATATTGTTCTGTTATTCCTTCTCCTACTATGTAAATGCCGGATTTAGTATCCCGTATTTTTTGTTTTCTTCCGTTCATCGTTCTCAAATGTTTGGTATAGCTCCGAATTTACCATACTTATATGCCTTTTGCAAGGAACTTATACGGTTAATTCCTTTGAAATCAGCTAAAGAATATAATTCCGTCGAGCCATTTTCTTTTTTGTCGGTAAACCAGATACTATCTTTTCTTAACAAATCATCTTCTTCCAGAAGTCCATCATAATGAGTTGTTAAGAGTAATTGGGATTGCCCTTTCCGTTTGAAAAAATCTTCAATAATAAATTCAACCAATCGCGGATGTAATGACGATTCGATTTCATCAATCGCCAGGAAAGCGTTTGCTTCTATTGCCTTACAAATTACTCCTGCAAGCCCAAACGTACGCAATGTTCCTTTCGACTGGTGTTTTTTTAGCAATTTATAAAATTCTTCTTCATTGTCATCCGTTACTATCCTATGCTCAAATTCTGTTTCAGGAACATTTTCCCGGATAATTTCAGTATTAATATCCGTGATATTATAATCCGCACATCGCAGAAAGTTCAAAATAATATCTTTCGTTGATTTATTTTTGAAGATGGCATGTTCGGCGGAACTTACAAGTCCCGTATCGGGTTCGATGCAAGGCAGGTATTGTGATTTTGCCCATTTCACAACATTTTCCATTTCAGGAATAGCGGCATTGACCTGATTATACGCAGCCAATACAGACATATTTGCCAAACATTTTATAGTGATTTCATCTTTTGCCACTTGGCTTACCTTTATCCTCTTGGCATTAAATGTTATTTCGGAAATCCCTTCTCCATTCAATTTCCGGTCAAAAATCAATGCAGGTTGTGTTCCGGGATAAACAAAAAGTTTTTCTGCAAAGACTGTTTTCTTATTCAGTTCAAGAGAGTACAGGTATTTCACCCCTTCAATATAGAACGTTAAAGAAAAGCCGGATGACTCTTGCGGTGTTTTCTTATCTAACAGGAAAGGGCTGACGCCGGTTGGTTTATCCTTATTTTCCGGCCTGTGAAACCAAAAATACCGAAGAAATTCAAACACTTCTATCAGATTGCTTTTCCCCGATGCATTTGCGCCGTACACGATAGCAAGCCTTAGTATCCGTGTGTCGGGAGCGGCTTCTACAACCTGGTATTCCTCAAAAGATTTATCTTTAGTCGCTTCAAAGCTAAACGTTACTTCGTCTTTGAACGAAAGGAAATTCTTTATTTTTAATTCGAGTATCATCTTGTTTATGTTTGATTTCTACTATTCAAATTTTTCCGGTAAAAATACAACATAAAATCAATATTCGGGGATTTTATTTTTCAAATATGCAGAAAAAGTTCATTTATTGAAAATAGAATGTTGTTTCAATTGAGTCTGCCAACCCCGGCGGGCGGTTTTAAAGGCGGAACCAGCCGTACTACAGTAGCTTTTGAATAGCACGTTTCACCTTTCACCAAGTGCCGGAAACCCTTTCCCAATGCGGGATTGCGGGTGAAACGTGGTCGTTTCACCTTCCTTCCACCGGTGTAGTTTCGTTCCACCAATTTGGATAAGGGGGCGGGGGATGCCGGCGGTGAAAGGAGGGTGAAAGGAAGGTGAAAGGACGACGTTTCACCCGCAATCCCGCTTTGGGAAAGGGTTTCAAGCACTTGGTGAAAGGTGAAACGTGCTTTCATACCAATGCCTGAGGGAGGTATAGAAAGCGATGAAATCGTGATTTACGGGTGGCGGAAAGAATAGAAAAATGTTAAAAAAAACACTATAATGTCTTCGGAAAAACACTATAGTGTTTTTATAAAAGCATCATAGTGTTTTTCCAAAGACATCATAGTGTTTTCAGTCTTTATCATGGTAAAAAAGTCTTCGCGATGATATAAAAAAGTCTTCCCAATGCTTTACTGAAGACATCGCAATGGTTTGGTAAAGTCTTCGTGATGTTCTACCGAAGACATCGCAATGATTTTTTTCTTTCTTCCCGCCGGTTTTTCCACTAAAAGTTTTGTGGGTTTCAAAAAAGGCTTTACTTTTGCAACAACATGTCCTCCCCGCTTCCCATAAGAACAGCGCGCTCAGGGAGGACAATTTATTTTTTCCAACTATGCCAAAGATATTTTACACAAAACCATTCCTGAATTATGCCGCACAAATAGCACTCCTCAAATCACGCGGGATGAAATTTGCAGACGAAACAAAAGCGTTGCACTTACTTAAACGTATTAGCTATTATCGTTTTAGTGTCTATTGGCGTCCTTTGCTGGTAAACAAACAACTATTGATTTTCAAACCTAATGCGGATTTTGAGACAGCATTTGCGTTGTATAAATTCGACCGCGAATTACGACAGTTGGTACTTTCCGAACTGGAAAAAATCGAAGTTGCTGTCCGCTCACAAATAACACATTCACTTTCTATGGCGTATGGTTCATTTTGGATAGAAGATGAAACGCTGTTTGCCGATTCGGAAAAACACAAAGCAATACTTGCTAAAATTCGTAACGAATTGTCCCGAAGCGATGAAGAATTTATCGTTTCTTTCAAATCAACTTATTCCAATCCGCTGCCACCTTCTTTTATCACGTTGGAAATAACATCTTTCGGCACATTGTCGCAGTTATACGAAAATCTGAAAGCCGGAATTGTCAAACGGGAAATAGCTCAAGCGTTCGGTCTGGCAGATAAGGTTTTTGTTTCGTGGCTACATGGCTTTGTTTATATTCGCAATGTGTGTGCACACCATGCGCGCCTCTGGAATAAACCTTTACAAATTCAGCCGCTATTCCCCCGTCACACACAATATACATGGCTCATGGACAAAACCGTGTGTAATAACCGTATTTATTACGTTCTGTCCATGATTGTCTATTTCCTTAACACCGTTAATTCCAATCACACGTTTAAACAGAAACTCGACAACTTATTTCTAAAATACCCCAATGTTGACGAAAAAGCGATGGGTTTCCCCGCTAACCGGCGCTCCGAGCTGCTCTGGATTTAAATTCGGAAGAATATTTTTTGCAATGGGTGCAGTGGAAGGCCGGTGGTGAAAAAACAAAGAAATATTAAAAGCCCACTATGATGTCTTTTATATCAATTGAGCCTGACAACAAAAGAAATTGAGCCGCAGGGAAAAACAATCCATCGAACTTCCGTATTATCTTTACGCCATCTCCGGAAAGAATACACTAAGAAACAGATAATATAACCATACGAGAAACTAAAAATCATGGAACGTAGAGATTTTATAAAAACCGCCGGCACTACTACACTGGCGATGATGGCTGCGGGAAGCCTGAGCAACTGCGATTCGCCGTCTGCCAAAAAACAAAAACAGCAAACGGCTACCGGCAAACCCAGCGTTTTTATGACTACGGCGATTACACCTGAAAGCCTGCTGGCGATTTACAGTATGACAGGACGCCATTTGAAAGGTAAAGTTGCCGTCAAGGTCAGTACCGGAGAGGCGGGCAACCAGCATTATCTTTCGCCTGATCTGATAAAAGAACTGGTGCTATCGACAAATGGTACGATTGTGGAGTGTAACACGGCTTATGCCGGCAAACGTCTCAAAACGGAAGAGCATCGGGAAGTTGCCAAAGAACACGGCTTTACGGCGATTGCCGAAGTGGATATTATGGATGAAAACGGTTCGGTTTCGCTGCCGTTTCCCGAAGGAAAGCATTTAAAGGAAGATTTTGTCGGCGCAAATTTCAAAAACTACGATTCGTGGCTTGTACTGTCGCATTTCAAAGGACATCAAATGGCTGGTTTCGGCGGGGCATTGAAAAATATTTCCATCGGTATCGGATCGTCTTCGGGAAAAGCATGGATTCATAGCGCAGGTAAAACCGACAACGTAGACGAACTTTGGGATAACCTGCCGGAGCAGAACGATTTTGTAGAATCAATGGCGGAGGCGGCCGGCGCTGTGATGAAAGCGATCGGCGACAATGTAGTATACATAAACATAATGAATCATCTTTCGATTGATTGCGATTGCAACGGCAACCCTGCGCCACCGGAACTGGACGACATCGGTATTCTGGCGTCACTCGACCCTGTCGCTCTCGACAAGGCTTGTGTAGACCTCATCTATGCCGCCGATACCCAACGAAGCGCCTCCCTGCGCCAACGCATCGAACAGCAAAACGGCACACTCATCCTCACACACGCCGAATCGCTTGGTTTGGGCAGCCGGCAATACGAATTAGTCGATATTAATACATGAAAACAAAAGGAAAAACCATGAGAATTAAATATGTAATCATTTTATCACTCGTTCTTTACAGTGTCAATGCTTTAAATGCACAGAATATGAGTAGTAAGAAAGTAACGGCGGGCAGAGACCAACTCGGCTCTCTTGCTCCGCAATTTGCAGAACTCAACGATGATGTTCTGTTTGGTCAGGTATGGTCGCGGGAACAGGAACTTCCGGCGAGAGACAGAAGTTTGGTAACGATTGTATCGCTCATTGCAGGCGGTAATTTCGAGCAGTTGAAAGTTCATTTGCAGAAAGGCAAAAACAATGGCTTGTCCAAACAAGAAATAGTTGAAGTAATTACACATCAAGCGTTTTATTCAGGATGGCCCAAAGCATGGAGTGCATTCAATATCGTAAAAGAAGTTTACGCCGACGCCGATACGGAAAAGAATACGAACCTTGAAAAATCAACGATCTTCCCACTTGGAGAGCCGGTCAATCCCGATTGGTTTATCGGCAAAGCATGGCTGCAAATGCTTATTGTGCCCGAAGCGCCACACAATATCGGCGCAGGTAATGTCACTTTTTCACCCGGAGCACGTAATAACTGGCACTCGCATAAAATCGGACAATTCCTGTTTGTTACTGCCGGCGAGGGCTGGTATCAGGAGTGGGGCAAACCCGCACGACTCCTCAAAGCGGGCGATGTGGTAAATATTCCTGCCAATGTAAAACACTGGCACGGCGCAACAAAAGACAGTTGGTTCGTGCATCTGGCAATTACCCCCGGCGCAACAGAATGGCTGGAACCGGTAACGGTAGATAATATAACTGTTTTTTGAAATGAAAA
>JAISEJ010000060.1 GCA_031264155.1 Tannerella sp.
GGTCACCGTTCCGCTCACATCTATCTGCGCTTGCACCCAGACAGCTCCGAATAACATGAACATACACGCCAGCCATGTTACTCTTGATAAAGATTTTTTCATACATTTATGTTTAAGGAAAATAAAACACTAAAAAATTACAGCATCTTCATACTTTATTGGAAGATAAATTCGGTTTTTAAAGATTTTTAAAGAATTAATCAGATTGTTTTGTAACAACAACAAATTCACTTTTTTGTTTATTTTTTACCTCCTTTTTTCTAATTTGATTAAGAAATATTTTGTGTCTGATTTTGACTTTGCAAATCTAAAGTCAGGTATCAACAGTTGATAAAAACAAAACAGAAATATAACCGTTTTTTATCAGTCATAATTGTAATATACTGATGTATATTCTTATACTTCAAATATACAGCGTTGAAAATATAACCCGAATATAATCGTGTTCGGATTCGGAAAGTTAAGGGACATGAACTGCTACGCAGTCACTTGTACTGACTCTATTTCCATGATTTTGTGCTCGAACTGTTCATTGGGCACGATCGAACGGTTTTTTACTTTCGTTTTGTAGGTGTTGATGGTGTTCACCGAATAATTGAGAAAATTAGCGATACGTTCATTTTCCGTTACACCGAGACGGATCAGGGCAAAGATGCGTATTTCGGTAGTCAGTATCTCGTCCGATTTCAATACGGTGCGGTCTTCCGGTTTGAAAAGCGCATTGAACCGGTCGACGAAATCGGGGAAAAGCTTTACGAAAATACGATCGAATGTCGAAAACATATTCTCACGTTCTTTCTGTATATCGGAACCCTTGAATAGCTTTTGCAGGTCGTCGTATTGCCGGGCTATGATTTTGCGGTTGACCAGTTTTTGGAAATCTTCGATTTTATCAATATATGCCGAATTGATGCTGAAAAAGTAACCGATATATTCGTCCTTGATGCGATCGACTTCTCGCAGTTTCCTGTTGACTTGCCGCAAATCGTTGTTTTGCCGCTGTATCAGGCGGCGGGCCTTTTTCAGCCCTTTCATCTGTTTCAATACAACGGTAATGGCGCCCAACAGCAAGACCAACAGCAGCAAAATCAGCACAATGAATACCATCAGTTGCCTGTTTTGATGCTGGATGATGTTGAACCGGCTGGCATCAATGATGGGCAACACCTTGCCTACTTCCAGCTTGCGATGACGGGCATTGTAGAAATTAGCGCCTTCCAGCGCCAGTTTAGCATATGCGTATGCCCGGTCCAGTTCGTTGTGGGTGTAGAGTACCTCGGCCAGGCGGCACAAGGCGGTCGTTTCCTTGAGGGCGGCCCGGATGTCGGCGATAGCGGCTTGCGCTATGCACGGCAAGGCTTCCAGCGTATCGCCCCGGAGCAGGTACAGGTTTCCCAACCCGGCAATACACATGGCATAGCTGCGTTCGTTCATATTGTTGAGCGTTAGCATCCGTTGGCTGATGGCTATCGCTTCACTGTAATTACGCTGGGCTCGATGCATGGTCACTTTGAAAGGCATCGCCCTGATGCTGTCAGCGCCCAGTAAGGCGATCGTACGCCGGTTGTATTCGGCCACCTGTTGCCAGTAATCAGTGGCGTAAGGTTCCACCGCATTACACTCCGCCATGTCGTAGTTCAGCTTTGAGAGTATGGCGAACAGGCTGATACGGGACTCGGAATCAAGCGCTGTGGAGTCGACGGACTGCACAATATCTGCCGTTTCCTTGAATAAGCCTGCTGACAGGCAACAATAGGCGGCCTGTATAGTCGTATTGAAAATAAGACCGGGATTGTTGAGTTTTTGAGCTAATTGCAGGGATTTGCCGACATAACAGGCGGCCGAGTCGTATTTGAATGCTTCGTATTGATGGTATAATTGCAAATAAAGTTCGTATTTCTCATCATCCGTCAAACCATCCGAATGTAATCTGCCGGTTAGTTCCTGTATCTGTTCCTTTTTTTGATTTTCGTATACAGTCTTTTCTTTGATGCAGTTATCCAGTTCGAACAAAATTTCTTTCGTCGATTTATCCTGACCGGACAAACCGACAAAAACCATTAAAAATAGAAGGATAAAAAGCTGTTTCATCGAAGAATCGCTTGTTTTTTTGCAAATGTTGGGATTTTTTTTCGAATTTATTCTTTTTTTAGCAAAAAAGTTTATTCTTTTTCACTGCTGTCCGGTAAAAATATCAAATTATTCAATAATACTTTGTATTTTAGAAATATATGATGCAATTCCATAACATAGGCTTGTTTTTTCGGAATGTTTCGTGCTCGCGATCGGATGCCGGAAGGCATCCAATGTTGATAACCCCGTGTAAGCGAAGCGCAACACGGGGTACGGAAGACAGCGCTCCCGCAACCCGTAGCGGCCCGGTTGAATTGCTTCTCGTTGCCCTACGCTATTGCTTACGCCCTGTCAGGCCTTTCAGGCCTGACAGGGCTTTCACGCGGTTGAGCGGCAACTTAGCGAAGCGATCTCACCGTAAGGTAAATGACCGCTCAACGGGATACGTTTGCTGCAACACAGGCGTTGCCGTCTCTACCCCGAGCTGCGCCTGCGGCTTGCACGGGGTTATCCAAATTGGATGCCTTCCGGCGTCACAAGACGGTTGGTAGAAGAATCGGGCACATTTCCCGTCAGGGAAACCATATCAATAGAATAAAATAATTATGCAAAAAGTAACAGTAAGTTTTTTTAAAGACGAACCGTGCAGCAGGAGGAAAAAGAGCCGGAGCAGCTCCATTTTGAAGATTGTCCGCAATGTTTTTCTATCAGAGGAAGCAGACAAAAATTATCCGTCCTGATAGACAAAACAGGTTATAACCGTTCACAGGTTTTGGATATTATCATTAAATCAGTCGATACTGAAATAAAACACAAATAATCAGTGGGAAACGATCAAAATCCTATACCGGGAGACGAAGAAAAATGTCACCATTGTAAAACTGATGATATGTAAGTTTAAATTTTTACATATCTTTGCAGTATGAATACAAATATGCCAACAAAAATAAACCAACTGTTGCAGAAAGTCCCGCGAGGAGGGCTGTTTTTGGCTTCGTGGATGCACAAAACCGGTATATCCCGCGAATTGCAGCGCCATTACAAAAAATCGCAGTGGCTTACGTCGATAGATACGGGTGTAATGATGCGTACCGGCGAAATGCCCAGCCTGTTTGGCGCATTGGCAAGCCTGAATGAACAGGATAACAAACATTTTGCAATCGGGGCAATGTCTTCTCTCGAAATGCAAGGTTTTTCCCATTATCTGCCAATGGGAAAAAAGACGATGGTTTTGTTTTCGCCTAAAGGCGAGAGACTGCCCGCGTGGTTTCTCAAAAGAGATTGGAATGTTTTTTTAAGGCACTTTACAACCGAATGTTTGAGTTTCGGATTAGGGATAGAAACGGTTTTGCAAGAAAGTTTCAATTTGCCTGTTTCCTCTCCGGCGAGAGCGTTTTTAGAATGTTTGTATTTGTCCCCTAAATATTATAATCTGACTGATTTGTACTATGTTATGGAAATTTTATCGCTCTTACCCCCGTTCCAAGTACAGGAGTTATTGGAAGATTGTAAATCCATAAAGGTAAAACGTTTGTTCCTGTATATGGCAGAAAAAGCCGGACACGACTGGTTGAAAATGCTCGACCTTTCCAAAATATCGCTCGGAACAGGCAAACGGGCAATCGTAAAGAATGGCGTATATAATGCTAAATATCAAATAACTATACCAAAAGAATTAGAAAATGTTGAATGAAGAGTATAAA
>JAISEJ010000108.1 GCA_031264155.1 Tannerella sp.
ATTCATACAGATACCGTCGTGTAAAACAACAATTCTATCGGTTGATTCCGCAATATCCTTCTCGTGGGTTACGATGATGATGGTGATGCCCGACCGGTTGATTTCCTGAAGCACATTCAAAATTTCTAATGAAGTAACCGAATCAAGCTGTCCTGTCGGTTCATCGGCAAGTATTACCTGGGGATTGCAAATTAACGCCCTTGCAATGGCAACCCGTTGTCGTTGTCCTCCCGAAAGTTCATTCGGAAAATGTGTCGACCAGCTCTTTAATCCCATGCGCTCCAAATAATCCATTGCCACAAGGTTGCGTTTCCTTTTGTTTATTTTTTGGTACAATAACGGTAATGCAACATTATCCAGCGCCGTTTTATTGGGAATAAGGAAAGCCGACTGAAATACAAAGCCGATCATCTTATTCCTGTAGTAAGCCGCCTGCTTGTCGTTCAGGTTTAGCATATGCATATTAGACAGATAATATTCTCCGCTATCGCAGGCATCCAGTATTCCCAGTATATTTAACAGGGTTGATTTTCCTGATCCGGAACTTCCCATAATCGAGATCATTTCGCCCTTCTCAACCGACAGGTTAATGCCTTTGAGGACATGTAACGAATTACAGGCCGTTCGATATGATTTGCGTATGTCGATTAATCGAATCATCAGAAAACTATTCTTTTACATGAACCTGGGATGGAAACTCAAGTCCGGACACGATCTCCGTGTGGATACCGTCGGAAATTCCCGGAATAATCTTCACCTGTTTGAGTTGATGGTTGTCCACGATCTCTACAAAAATTGAATCATTCCGGAAAATGAAATATTTTTCTTCGAGAGAGAGAATACTGTCTTTCCGTTCCAATACGATTTCCGCATTGGCGCTGAATCCGGCAAGCATGCTTTCCTGACCGGCGATGATGACATCCGCTTCAATATCGAATTTGGCAATGCCATCCCTGAAAGCGCCTTTTGGTGAAATTAAACTCAATTTGGTATTCACTTCAAGATTATTTAAAGCGCCTATAATAATTTTCACGGGCATCCCGATTTTTATTTTGCGTATATCGGCTTCATTCACCATGCCCTTGAACAGGAGCATATCCAAATTTGCAATTTTGGCTATGGGGCTGCCTTCGCTGAAAGCGCCTCTCGCCATGATGGAACCGCCCTCTTTTATGGGTAATTCCAATACGGCGCCGTCATCCGTAGAATAGATGATGTTGGAAATACCGGATGCTTCGGTTTGTATGCCTTCAACAAATTGCAGTTCTTTCAACGCGGCATCGTGTTCGGCTTTTGTGGTCAAATAATTGGTTAATGCGACTTCATAGTCCGCCTTAGCGATTACTTTCTTTCCATAAAGGATTTCGTTCCGTTCAAAGTTGTTTTTACTGTTTTCGTATTGCGCTTCGGCGATTTGAAAACGTCGCAAATAGCTTTGATACTCCTTGGGCTCCGATACAAATTTTATTTGAGCAATTGCCTGGCCTTTTGCTATATGATCGCCCACCCGCACATACAATTGTTCCATAACTCCCGAAATAGTCGACTTGATCTCAATTTCCTTTGAAGGAACAATCATGCCCGGGAAAATGATTTTTCGCTCAATCGTCCGGACGGTCGGAGTGATCGTTTTATATTGATTTTTTCCTTTGTTTTTCAATGATTTGACCACAACAAGGATGATCAGAACCAATACGATACAACCTAAAAATACGGTTACTTTCTTCGTCATCATATTAACTTTCTTTACGAAGCGAATCAATCGGCTGCAAATTAGTGGCATAGATGGCCGGACGCAAGCCGGCCAGCGTACCGCAAATCATCAATATCAGCATCGTCATGGCGGATGTAACAAGGTTTAATCCCGGTTTCTCCAGTAACATTTTGTCAGGATCGATAAAAATACCGATCGTTTTTAAAATGGCAAAGCCGAGCGCCATACCTGCCATGCCTGCAAAAAAAGTAGTAATAACCGACTCTCCGATAAACATCCACCGGATTTCGGACTTCCTCGCTCCGACTGCTTTCCTGATGCCGATTTCGTACGTTCGTTCCCTTGCCGAGGCATACATGATGTTTGCTACGCCGATAACGCCTCCCACTAAAGTGGATATGCCAATAAACCAAAGGAAGGTTTTGATCGTGTCAAACAAACTGTTGAATGCCTTCACCTGCTCCTCAACACTGGAAAAGAAAAAAGCCCGGTCGTCCTGAGGACTGAAATGATATTTCCGCCCCATAAATTCTTTAAAACGTTGTTTGATTACATTGAAATCGGATTTTTCGGAATAGGTAAATGCAAGGATGGGAAATTTTCCCGCGAATCCAAAAGTAGTTGAATGCACGCTGTAAGGCATATAAATTTGGCGTTCCTCGGTGTTATTCAACAATGTATTCCTGATCACCCCAACAACCATATAAACATTATTCCCGACAGTCAAATGCTTTCCCACCGGATCGCTCCCGTCAAAAAACATCTCTGCCACGTTACTTCCGATCAGGATCACCTTTCTTTGTCCGCTCTCGTCAAGATGATTCAGCGTACGTCCGCTGCCTGTCTCCAATAGCTTCATGTTAAAATATTCGGGATAAACTCCTTTTATTTCATAATCAGCCGACAGGTCACCGGTCGAAACATTTTGATACGTGCTCGCTTCAGGAGATATCGAAATGATGGACGGTATATTGTTTTTCAACATGTCAAGATCGTCTTCGGCAAACAGGATTTGCTGTCCCGCCGGATTTCCCCGATAGGGTAATGTCGTTTTTGATGCAAGCACATAAATACTGTTGACGGCAAATCCTTTGAATAAGTTGAATATCCCATCTTCCAGGCCCTTACCAACGCCAATCAACACAACAAGTATCAATACCCCCCACCCGATGCCGATCGAAGAGAGGGTAAAACGCATCTTGCCGGAAAAAATGTTTGCGATGATTTCCTGAAGCATGAGATAATCAATTAATTAATTTTCAGTATTTTCAATGACTACGGGACGATTTCTTACGGTAAAAATTGCCAGTATCAAGGAAACAATGACCGATATTCCAAATGATGTCAAAGCATTTAAACCGGTAGAATAAAATGGTGAAGAAAGTTTTTGCATTTTTTCCATCATTTGTAACTTTTGCATGGGAGGAATTGCGGGATTGCCGGAAATAGCGGTTAACTGCGGCTCAAGCAAGTTGGCTATATAATCGGGAGCAATGAGGGTATAAAAGATCAGATCATACACATGTATGAAGAAAACGGTGACAAAACTGATGGAAATACATATCAACAGCCCTTGTATATAACTCAAATTACCGGTCTCACTCTTCTTGCGCCAAGCGATTGCCCCCAAATAAAGACAAATGGAAAGTACAATTAAATTGTACACAAAGTTAAGCATGCCAAAACTGATATTTGTCGGGCTTACATCAAGCAGATAGACCGCCGCGCGTACAATGATGACGAGTAACGCTGCAATCATGCCATACGAAACTGCATTGCTGATCCAAAAACGGGATGAGGTTTTCATAAATAATTATTTTTTAAGTATTGAATAATTTCATGAATGGTAACAGGCCCCGGCTTGTATTTGATCATCCGTTTATCAGGATGATAAACATAAAGCGTTGGGACAACATAGATTTTAAACATATCCTTTATATAGTTTTCCGGCACACAGGCTACAGAGATGGAGGGATATTCCATTAACCGAAACCGTTCATAAAATCCGGCGACTTTTGTGGAATCTTCATGTGATACCATTACGATCCGGCAATTATTCAACAACGAAATGGAATCCACCAATGCCTGTATTTCATTGACACACAAATCACATTCGGAATTGAAAAACCATATCAGGGTATATTTTGCACCATCCATATCCGCCCGCTGCATCATTCTTCCATCCATCAGTTGAAATTTGAAATCGGGCATTTCGTCCTCTGCTGTTTTCATTCTCGGAGGCGTCTCCTTGTGCGTCATCATCCATAAAAGCACAGCAACGATCATTGCCAGCCCGCTAATGAGCATCACCTTTTTATTTGTTCTGTTCTTCATGTTCTTTCAAATGAATAAAGTCATTGCATTCTCTCTTGATTCCTCGGACTTCATAAGAATCAACCTTTATGCGCTTATTTACAATTCTTTGTGCTATTTCTAACGCATAGTGCGTGTTATCGGTTTCTTCATATAATTTGAATAATTTGTATAACGGACGAAAACGGTTGGGAACCATATACGAGGCATATTCATACTGAATAATGGCATTTTTATCATCTCCCGTATGATGAAAGGCATCGCCCAATAAAACAAGAAATCTGTCACCCGTCCTTTGTGGTTTAGCCGCTTCCATGTATTCAAGGCATTGCAGGTATGCCTTGTTTTCATACAAATTTCTTGCGTCAAAAAACAGGAACAAGCCGTTATGCCGCAAGTGCGGATATACAAGTTCATATTTCGCTTTTGCCTCTTCCAGGTATCCGAATTGTGCGAGCATATTTGCTTGGTTCCAGTCTGCGTAATGCTTTGTTTTGTTGCCGGTTGCATATCCTGTAAAACAACTGAAAATCATGAGCATTGCGGCAATGGATTTCATCAATATCGGACGAATACAAACGTTTACAATGCTTTTGCAAGAACTTCCCAACTGTGCCGCAAAAAACAGGGCGATCACCTTTACCGGCAACATTTTTTCTAAAAAATAGAATCCGCTGCCGACAAGAAATATGACCAACACCGTTACAGCAACCACCTTAGTACCGTTACTCGCCTCACTGCGGGCTTGACCCGCAATCTTTCCGAAAAGCGACAGCCAAAAAGCGACCAACAGCAGCAACCCGATAAATCCCAAATTAAAAGCGGTTTCAACATAATCGTTCATGGCAACAGTCATGTTGTCGGCAATCATGATTTCTTTTTCATTCCCGGCATGTTGTTGAAAATACGCCGCCTGATAATGCCCGTATCTTGCCTGAAATGCATTGAAGCCTTGTCCCTGCACGGGCGCGTCTTTAATGCCCGACCATGCAACCTTCCATATCAATAACCTGCCGCTGGCAGAATCATTTTTGTATTGGGCCAACAAAAACACGAATCCACCGATCATCAACGACAAAACGACCGGAATGACTATTGTGTGCGTTTTCCTTTTCAGATGGCCCAAAAATCCTGTTTGAAGGCCTGCAAAAACGCCTATTCCAATGAATCCCGACAATAAGGCTGTGCGGGAAGTCATTGCGAGGACAAGCGCCAACCAGCACAGAACATAAATCAGGCACGCCGCGCGAACGAGCTTTCCGACCGGGGTCGTATCACTCGCTTTTAAGCCTGCATGAACAGCTATTGGAAGAATGCAGGTAAGAAAAATACACAGTTCGGAAGTATTGTCGAATGTTCCGCTAATCGGAAAAATGGGCGAAAACGAAGATACCCATCCGGATAATTGCAGTGCGCAAAATATCAATTGAACATATCCCAACCCAATGAAAACAAATAAAATACTTTTTGCTTGTTTTGACGGAGTTGCACCTCGTTTCAATGTATCATCGCAAGTTGAATCTGTCGGAATATTCCGGACAAGGGTCCGAACAAAACTTGACCGCAGGCAGAAATACCACAAAATACAAGCCGAAAATTCCCAAAAATACGGATTATGGAAGGAATCCGTATCCGAAGTCATCAACCTGAAGAACGCCCATAGCGCATACAATAACAGCAAAATATCCGGCATAGACAGTGATATGATCATGTTTTTCTTTGTCCCCAAGGTTCTTATGGACATAAAAAAAAGCATCTGGCAAATCACCACGATAAAATAAAACGTTTTGGCGGTTTTGACGCCATCAAACAGTTGTGTGGAATACACCACACTACATCCTAATCCGGCAATAATCAATACACGGGTGATCCACACGCCATATTTTATTTTATGACTCATTGATTAATCCAACATGTTGAAGAAACTGTAATACCTTAGGATTGAGTAACATTTCGCTGCACAAATGGCATATATTCACATATTTGTCGGCGAGGCGAATATCGGTATGTTGTTCTACCGCTTCTTTCAACGCCACAATGCCATGTATGGCAAGCCACTGCATCAGCCGGTTATTCTCTACTCGTTGCATGATCTCTGCAAGACTGTCACGATATATGTTGCCAACATGTAATGCTCTTACGTTCAAGGAAAACACCATGGCGCAGAAAGTTACCGCTCCGCTGGGATGCACACAAATGTTATTCCCGGCTGACGGACAAGTACCTCGCATATTTCCAACATCGGTTAATTGAAAATCAGACAAATCAAAATTTTCTTCCGCATTGCCGAACGGAATAAAATAATTCTCTGTATGGATATATGGCAACGACTGATTCCGTTCCTTGAAATACTGTACAATACCCCGCAGCGGACTTGTTTGAACATTCAGCGTTGTCAGATAAAAATCACATTTTAGGTTCAGAGTATTTGCCGCCCTCACTACATTCAAGATAAAATCGTGTTTCACGTGTTCTTGATGACTTTCGGAGACGCTAACCACGATATGTTTTAGACCGTTTTTTACCAGCGGTTGCAACCTGTGACAGGATTCGTCAAACGAAGTTGCCCAGTAAGCGTTGGTTATCAATCTGGAAAAAAGATTTTCCTCGCTACTTGCCCGTATGATACGGTTCAGAATAGTTTCATTTACGGTCATTGGTTCGCCGCCACCACTAATAATTAAAACACTAAATCCATGTTTATTAGTGTCTTGTATTAACTCTTCCACAGTATCCATATTCAAATCGTAACGCGGCTTGGCCTTATCCTGGATAGCACAATGTGCACAGTTAAGCGTACAATAATTGGTAGGCAATATGAATAGTGAACGCAGGCTCATACTCGGATTATTGAATGTTTGGATTCGACCTGTTCTATGTAAAACACCGTATCGCAAATATCTAGCAATTCTCTATCGTGGGTAATAACAATGATGATTCTGTCCTGCTTCGTTTTTGCAATCCAATCTTTCAGGATACTTTTTGTAACGGCATCGGTAAAACTGTCAGGTTCGTCTAATATCAATACGGGACGGTTGGAATACATCAGTCGGGCAATGTTCACCTTCTGCAATTCGCCGCCCGAAAGCATCCGCGATCGTTCGGCGTTGGCTGTTTCGGCAAATAGTGCTTCGTATTTTTCCATATCCAACCTGCGGATAATTTCGCGATATTTTTCCTGATCGCTGTTCCGTTCAAATAAGGTAATGTTTTCACGCAGTGAACCGTCAAAGAAAAAGGCATCCTGACTCAAAAGGAAAGTCTGTGATCCGGATGTTTCGTCATTTCCACCTGCAAAAATGACTTTTCCTGATTGGGGCAACAACAACCCTTTCAGGATTTTTGCAAGGGTACTTTTTCCTGATCCGTTGGCTCCGCTGATTCCGTATACCGTTCCCGCATGAAATGTCATTTGTGGCGCCGATAACTTGAAACCGTTTTTTTCGTATTCCAAACCGGTTACTTCGACCCTGTCTGCAACTTCGTAGCCTGACTTGACAGTGTCGATAGACCTGTCAGTGTCAAAGTCTACCATTCCAAAATTCCTAAATCGCTCGTAAATCGGGTGAATCCTCGGCAATTCCACATTGATTAACGCAACGATACGTTGAAGCGGCGCAATGAAATAGGTGGAAAAAGTGAGGAAAGCAAACAGTTCGCCAATGGATAGCTGTCCTTGCAGGCAATAATAACCGCCCACTAACAATACCAGCACGCTTGGCGCTCCAAGGAATACAGCATTGACCGCGCTCATCAGGATATTCCATTTCCCTGCTCTTACTGTAGCCCGTGTATAATATTGGCTGTCGCCTTCAAATTGCCGTGACGACACTGCTTCTATTCCGTAAATTTTCACTCCTGCGAAGCGGCTGATCCATGTTTGCGCTTTTCCGGTAAAGACGGCAACCTTCTCCTGCACCTCGCGGGTAGTATTACCGATTTTGGCTTTGAAAAACTTACCGGCTACAATAGCCAACGGTGCAAAAGCAAAAACAATCAGCGACAATACCCAACTACGTTGAATCAAAATAGCAAATGCTACAACGATAGACAAAGCGTCAAAACAAAACTGTAATGCAATGCCGGTAATAAATCCCTTGATTTTTGGCGTATCGTTGAGGAGGCGCGAAAGAATATCACCTGTTGAATATTTTTCCGTAAATGATGCGGGTTGTGCCAGAACATACTCAAAAACACCATTGCGGAGGTTTTTTTCCATATTTTCGGAAAATACAACCAACAGATATTGATTGAAAAATCCTATCAGTAATTGCATCGCAAACAACAGCAACAGAACCGTCGCCCAATGTTTGAAAACAGCCCATTGACCGTATGCCAATGCATTGATAAGATCGGCATTGACGAATGGTATTCGGACGATTAAAAATATCTCCGCCAGTCCCAACAGCGCGATGATCGCCAACACATTCCGCAGGGACGGAGTAATGAAACGATACAAAAAAACGAATATGTCCCGGAATTTTCTCATTACTCATCAGATATCCCAATCCCAAATGCGCCAAAGTCCTTTTTTTTCAGGAACGTTGACCATAATATCCGGATTAACGGACTTCAATTCCTCAATAAACTCCTGTTCTCGAACAGGCGATATCAGCCAAAACCTGCGGTTCGCAAAACAGAGATGCAATCTCTTGAGTGAAGCGGCAGGCGACGAAATCGGATTGTATGACCGCTTCACGGAAGCGATATCCGCAATTTTCACACTTCCGAAGGGAATCATCCATATTTTCGCATAAAGCCTGTTTTCAGATATGATATATCGCATTCCACTGAAAATGAATATAACAAACAGTAAAGATGCTCCCAGTATGTATATACTTTCGTTTATCCTGGGCGTAATCATCCAAACGGATACGGATACCGGTATGAATATTGCTAATATGCATCCGATGAGCAATACGCTGATGCGCGACCTGAATACTTTTTTTGACTTTTTCATGACTGTATTTTTATGGTTATTTGATTTGTTTCACTATAGTAATACAACAATTTTCCAAACATATCGGTTTGCGCCTTGATAATATCCACAAAACTTTGCAAGTAGATCATGATGGAAAAATGACGTATGCCTTGACCGGAATCAGGATCACACAATTGCTTGACCTCTGCATATCCCATCGGCAACATCTGATACGTAACTTTCTCGTAATTATCAAAATCAAACCCGCGCATCCAAATCATCGGTATAACCAAAGCGCCGCTATACAAAAAAAAATGTTTTTCATGTTGCAAGTCAATGATTTTTTCAAAGTTTTCATTCGCTTGTTTTTGCTGCAAATATAACTTTCCATGGTTGATGGATGCAAGCATTTCAATATTCAACGACTCTACATCAACTTTCAATTCCTGCATTTGCCAGTGAAAATCTGTTTGCAATACGGCTTTCTGGTGAAATCCGTTACTGCCGAAAACCGTATTGTTGGATTTAATGAGAAATCCGGTTGAAATTCGCGAAATGTCATATTCATCCATAGCGATATAGGCGGCGCTATTGCCATGGTATGCTACATAAACATCTTTTTCGATGGTATCCATAATTAATTGTTCAATAATGAATGAATATTTTGAGGGAAATCGTTCAAACGCTCGAGTAATTGCCGGTTTTCAAATGGACGGAAACTGAGCAAAAGTTCATCGCCTTCATGTACTTCTATTTCGTACGTGCTGTTAAGATGTTGCGTCATATAGTACAAAGTCAGATATTC
>JAISEJ010000128.1 GCA_031264155.1 Tannerella sp.
CCCCCCCGTGCCAATCGGCTGCGAATCAGTAGATTCTGTGATATGGAAAGCGCGCCGTTCAGCATGGAAGCTGTCGGGAAATATCATTTTGGCGTTCATACTCTTTTTCGGTCCGGTATCCCTGCTTTCCGCACAGGAGATAAGATACGGCTTGGCGTTCAACTCTTTTGAAGTAATACAGGAAAAACGGACGGGACTGAATCTTACCCCTGACAAAGCGTTATCTCTACCGGATGGCTTTACTCTGTCGTTTGACGTATGCTTTCAATCCGGGTACCAGCGGGATTTTGGGTATGTTTTCAGGATCATATCCGGGGAGGGCGAACCGCAACAGTACATTGATTTCGTTCTGAGTACAACTGAACTAACGGTTTCATGCTCTACCGGAGAGATTGTTGCGAAATGTAATTTCGAAGATATTCGTCTTGGATATGATGAATTTATGCCTTTTGAAATAGATATAGATATTCGTCATAGCCGGTTGAACGTATTGATAAAAGATAGAAAATCCTCCATAAACGTCTCTTCCCTGAAGAAATTTGCGTATACCCATATTATATTCGGTAAATCCGATTTCCAGCAGCATCAGGTAAGCGATATTCCCAAAATGATTATTAAGGATATCAGGATAAAAAATCCCGGTGGACGGCTCCTGTATTTCTGGCCATTGTCTCAACATGCTTCGGGCGGCGTATATGATGAAGTAAAGAGAAAGTACGCTTCGGTCGAAAATCCGCAATGGCTTCTTGACAGGTATGCTTTTTGGGAAAAACAGGCTTCTTTTGTGATGCATTATAATCCTCAAGTCACCTATAATACGGACATGGGATGTATTGCGGTGGCTGACAGGGAGCGTTTTGTGACTTATTTTCCGGCGACTCGTCGCCTGACGGATGATAAAATACTGCAGGGGGTTTCGCACAGCGACAAGTCAAATCAAATAATTTACAATCCGTTCCTGAAGCATTACTATTCATATCGTTTTTCGCTGGAGGAAGGAAAGGAGGTGACTCCTTTCGATACGCTGGCAAAGAGCTGGGACAATGAGCAGGTAGAGGCCACGTCGGTAGACTATTGGCATCACAACAGATTTTTATCTTCTGCGGACAGTTGCCTGTACCAGTTTAACGGTTACGGGCATCATATTTACAAAAGCACGGTGAACAGGTATGACTTTAATACGCGAACGTGGGAGAAGTCGGATTACGAAGGCGACAGAATTACGCCACGTTATTTGAGCGGTCTGGGCGCTGTTGACGAACATCGCGTGCTGATTTTCGGCGGTTATGGAAGCGAGAGCGGCGCTCAGGAACTTTCCTCGCAGAATTATTATGATTTGTATATGGTCGATATGAAGAATATGAAGTCGGAGAAGTTATGGGAGCTTTCTCCGCCGGATACCGGGTTTGTCGTTTCCAATTCCATAATTGTCGATACGGCAGCCCGCTGTTTCTATGCTTTGTGTTTTCCTCGGCAGCTGTATAATACGGCGCTTTCACTGTGCCGTTTTTCGATAGATCATCCCGGATATGAAGTGCTTGCCGATAATATCCCGTTTAAATTTGAAGATATTTATTCCTACTGCGACATCTATCTGGACAAGGAGAGAAGGGAACTGATTGCAGTGGCTTTTTCGCCGGTTGAGCCGGATGTTTCCACCGAAGTGTCCATTTATACGCTGGCTTATCCTCCCCTGGCGAAAACGTCGCTATATCAGGAAGAGGGGGAAGGCAGCCGCCCGGCGAGGGTGGGAATATGGGTAATTGCTGCACTGCTGATAATGTATGCTTTTGTTGTTTACATAAGAAGGAAACGCGGGAAGAACGAATCGCCGCCAACAGAAACGGCCGATGAGGAGGCGGTAAATATCAAGCCTTTGTTTCGGCAGGCAAAGAAACAGGCCGTCTATCTCTTTGGCGGTTTTCAGACTTTCGACAGGGAAGGACACGATATTACGGGCGATTTTTCTACCCTGCTTAAACAATTGTTCCTGCTGATACTGCTGTATACCCTCAAAGACGGGAAGGGCGTTTCTTCGGCAAAACTGCACGAAGTCCTGTGGGGGAACAAAACGGAAAACAGCGCCAAAAACAATCGAAATGTCTCTGTCAGCAGGCTGCGGCAGATTCTTGAAAAAATTGGCGTTGTCCGGATAAGGAATCTGAATTCGCTGTGGACAGTCGAGTTTGACGACAATGTTTACTGCGATTATTATGACGCGCTCGTATTGATGGACAGCATGAAAGAAGACGCGAACCGGACCGGCCGGAATGTTCGGCGGCTTTTGTCTCTTGTTTCGGCAGGCGAACTTTTGCCCAATCTGCAAAGCGAATGGGTGGATCTTTTCAAGGCTGATTTTTCAAATAATCTGATTGATCTCTTTCTGGAACTTATCCGGCAACCGAAGCTGGATATCTCGCAACAGGAGCGCATCAATATGGCCGATTCCATACTGATGCATGACACGCTGAACGAAGAAGCTTTGAAGTTCAAATGCCAGCTGCTTGTCAAAACAGGTAAAAACGGATTGGCCAGGAATGTATACGCTTCTTTTGCCAAGGCATATTTTACCTCATTCGGAACGCCGTTCAAATATACGTTCGAACAAATCTTAACTTAAAATCTGAGATTTTCCGGTGAAAGGATAATCTTCCGGAAATCTTGATTATAAAATGAGGATGGTGTTCCCCGTAGAGACGGGGCATACCCTGTCTCTACACGCATCTAATTTTTCACTTCCAATGATGTTGAAGCTGACGGTCTTTTTGTTTTTCCAGGCGCCTTTGCCGTGCAGGGTAACGGCGTTGTCGGGAAGGAGAAGCGCCGTCTCGATGGCGAGGCCCAGTCCGGCGACGGCGCGGTCGAGGCGCTTGTCGGCATCTTCCAGCTGTTCGGCAGCTGCATGACATGTGAAAGACATCTCCGGAACGGCTCCGTCGACTGCGTGAAGCACGAAGGACATACCCCGGACGATCCCGGCAGTTGCATGAAGCATGAAGGACATGCCCCGGACGATCCCGGCAGTTGCATGAAGTGCAAAGGAAGTACCCCGGACGATCCCGGCAGTTGCATGAAGTGCAAAGGAAGTACCCCGGACGATCCCGGCAGTTGCGTGAAGTACGAAGGACGTGCCCCGGACGATCCCGGCAGTTGCGGGAAGCACGAAAGACATGCCCCGGACAATTCCAGCAGTTGCGGGAAGTGCAAAGGACGTTACCCGGAAGGTTCCAGCAGCTGCGGGAAGTGCAAAGAATGTGCCCCGGAAGATTCCCGCAACTGCTGGGAGCGTGAAGAATGTGCCCCGGAAAGTTCCAGCAACTGCTGGAAGTGCAAAGGACGTGCCCCGGAAGGTTCCCGCAACTGCTGGGAGCATGAAGAATGTGCTCCGGATGATTCCCGCAACTGCTGGGAGCATATTTAACATCCACGGCGGGCTTCTCCTCCCTCACGCACACAATCCTCTCCGTTCATGACGGAGAGGATCCGGTTCCGGCGCCCCGGATATTTGAATTATTGAACTTTCCCGGCCGAAGGAGGCGGGCTGTCGACGCCCCATGCGGTGTTCGGTTTGGCGCCCATGACGAGCGTCAGCTTGCCGCCGTTTTTAATGTCGTCGTGGCTGAACCACGGTTTGTTCCACGGCATACCGTTGAGCGTGGCGGACTGGATGTATTTGTTGTCGGGCGAAGCGCCTGCAGCTTCGATTTCGAAAACGGCGCCGTCGCCCAAATCCATCCTGACACGGCTGAAAACCGGGCTACCGATGTTGTACGTCGGCGAACCGGGCGTTACGGGGTAAAATCCCATCTGGCTGAAAACGACAAAAGCCGTCATGCCGCCGCCGTCCTCGTCTCCGGGAACACCCATCGGATCGTTGCGGAACCACTGTTCGAGGAGGTTGCGGATGCGCTTTTGCGTCCGCCACGGCTGACCGGCATAGTTATAGAGGTAAGGTATGTGCAGCGACGGCTCGTTCGCCATCGAAAACATGCCGACGTTGCCCGTATGGTCTGGCAGGATATTGTAGAACTCCCAGCGCGACATGCCGTAAGGCGTGTCGTACATGTCCTCGAGCGCAGCCGTAAACGCTTCGTTTCCGCCGAGCAGGGCAATCAGTTCGCCGATGTTGTGCTGCACGTCCCAGCGGTAAACGTAGCCGTTATTCTCGTCATAATAATCGCGCGCGCCCGGCCCGCCCGACGTGCGGTAGTCGAAGTCGGGGATGAAATTGCCGTCCCTGTCCTTCGGGTGGAAAAAGCCGGTCCCGGGGTTGAAGACATTGCGGAAGTTATACGAACTGCGCAGGAAACGGGCGGCTTCGTCGGTTCGTCCCAAGGCCTGCGCCAGGAGCGAAAGACACCAGTGGTCGTACGACGTGCCGAGCGTCACGGCGATGGGCTGGCGCTTCTCCCACGCATGGACGCCGCGCACCGTCTCCGCCTCGCCGGGCTTCAGGGCGGGAAAATATCCGTTCCGCTTGTAGAAATCATCCAGCTCGCCGGCAGGAATATCCGACCAGGGAATGAGCGAACGCTCCTCAATAGCTCCTTTACAGGCTTCGTAAGCCTTCTCCAGGTCAAAGTCGCGCAAGCCTTTGGCGTATGCGTCGGCCACCATAGCTACGCCGTGATTGGAGTTCATGCCGCGCGAATCGCCCGACACGCCGGGAAAAGTCGGCATCCATTTCGTTGCAGACTGTCCGGCCATCAGGATGTACGAGCGGATGATGTCGCTTTCCGTCCGGCGGTCGATCAGCAGGCGGAGCGGATGAGCCGCGCGGTAAGTATCCCATATCCAGTCGTCGGTGTAGAACGGGCGATCGTCGTCGTCGTGCACCCGGTAATCGAAACCGCTGTGATACCGCCCCTCTTCGCTGAGCATGACAGGACGCTCGTAAACGCGGTAGAGCGAAGTGTAAAAGACCGTTTTATCGTTCTCCGTCCCGCCTTCGACGCTGATTTTACCAAGTGCCTCGTTCCATGCGCGGCGGCCTGCGTCGGCCACCGCATCGACATCGTAGCCGTCAATCTCACGTTCGAGGTTCCGCTTCGCCTGCTCTACGCTGATGAACGAGACGCCGTAGCGCATCCCCAGCCCGGTCACATCTGCAGGATAGATCAGCACGAGCGTATCGCCCGCCGCCGCAAAGGTCTCCGCCGGCGCGACGTCCGTTTCGGCATAGAAATAAACATTCGTCTCCCTGCCGACGGGCTGGAAGCCGCTGACGACGCGCCCGTCCGCTTTCATCTCGCCGCGGCGGCCGCCGAAAATCAGGCAGGGCGCACCTTCGCCGGACGACGGAAAGGCAAGGCTGTAGACGGCGCTCCGGTGTGACGGCGCATAGTCTACGCTTATGTCCTGCTCGTCGAGGTAGACGCCGTAACGGTAAGGCGTCACCTTTTCGCGGTCATAGCCGAGCGACATGGCGGGCGGTGCGAAAGGCACACTGCCGGAATGAAGACAGGGCATGAAATTGAGCGTCGAAACGCTGCGGTGACGTGTCACAATCAGCGGCAGTCCTTTCAGGCGGTTCCCCGTAAAGTCCGAACGGACGGGAAACACGCGCATCATACTGTTCGGAAGATACACCGTCGGATACGTCGGCACCAGCATGTGGCTGATATTCCCGATGTATGGGTTCACATAGTCGACCGGTTCGCGAACGGTCGCACTCTCTCGACAGCATGACGTCATGAAAAGCATCGACGCCATCGTCAAGGTCGAAATAATACGTTTTGTTTTCATTTTTATATGTAATTAACTAATGTTTCGCATATCGAAAGTGAGCTTAAAAAATCACAAATATCCTGCGGGACAAAGATATAAAAAAAGATTGGTGAAACAAAAACGGATTTCAATCCTGCAACAGACTGTGAAAATGTCAGGCCTATATACAAAAAGCAGTGTAAAAATATACTTCCCGCATAGACCAGCCACTCGACTTCTTTATTGTAGACTCATGTTACGCAGCTGCCTGATTACAGACGGTATCCCCCAGAAGGGATGCAAAGAGATGTTATAGCGAGGTATCGAATAAAAAAAGCGTGTGAAATATCATAAAAGCAGGAAATGATAGACAGGGAAGAAGATATACGCTCCAAAAGACATGACATCCGGCGAAAAGATATATTTTCCGGGTAAAAACGCCTATTTTTAAATATAATTAGCTTTTGCGAATAATATTTAGTGTCCAATTAAGTGAAAATTAATCCTGCTGTTAAGTGTCAGCACCTATATTTGCAAAAAATCTAATGGACATTTAATTTAATTTAACGACAATCTAATTATTATTTTAATATATATATGTGCATGAATAAACACTTCTTTAAAAAATGTATTCTATGAGTAAAAAAATTATTAAGTTGAGACTGTTAACAAAGATTTTGTTAACAGGATGTATTATTTGCGGCTGTTCATTTATGGTAACGGCGCAGGAGAGTTTTACGGTCACGGGAGTAGTGACCGACGAAGAAGGCGAAGGGTTGCCGGGCGTGGTCATCAAGATTCAAGGCTCTACACGAGGTGCGAGCGCTGACCTGGACGGTTCTTATTCGCTGAACAATGTGAAACCATCGGATGTGCTGGTTTTTTCTTATATCGGTTATAAGGAACACAGTGAGCCGGTGGGTGGGAGACGCAAAATCGACATTTCAATGGTATCGGCCGCCCAGGAACTGGAGGAGGTACTGGTCGTCGGTTTCGGAACGCAGAAAAAGACGAGCGTGATCAGTTCCATCGAGACGGTGAATCCCAAGGAACTGAAAGTACCGTCCAGTAATTTAACGACGGCGCTCGCCGGACGTATGTCGGGCGTTATTGCCTATCAGCGAAGCGGGGAGCCGGGGCAGGATAACGCCGACTTCTTTATACGGGGAGTAACGACTTTCGGTTACAAAAAAGATCCGCTTATCCTGATTGACGGAATCGAAACGACGGCTACGGAGCTTGCCCGCCTGACGCCTGACGACATTGAGGCCTTCTCCATCCTGAAGGACGCTACCGCAACGGCAGTTTACGGCGCCCGCGGAGCGAACGGGATTATACAGATCAAAACGAAGGAAGGCAAGGAGGGTCCGGCTAAAGTATCCGTGCGTCTGGAAAATTCGTTTTCGTCGAATACGCGCAACATTCAACTGGCAGACCCGGTTACGTATATGCAGCTCAACAACGAAGCCCGTAATACGCGCCTTCTGGCAGGTTCGGATTCGCGGTATTCGCCCGAAAAGATTGACCAGACAATCAGGGGCGGGAATCCTTACGTTTATCCGGTGAACGACTGGCGGAAGCTGCTGGTGGATGACGTGGTAGACAATCAACGCGTCAATCTGAACGTGAGCGGCGGCGGCGGTGTTGCCCGATACTACATCGCAGCCTCCTATGCGCGGGATCACGGGAATCTGAAAGTAGACAACAAGAACAATTTCAATAACAATATTGATTTGCGTTCCTACCAGCTTCGTTCCAACATCAATATTGATATTACAAAGACGACGGAAGCCGTTGTCCGGCTTGCCGGAAGTTTTGACGACTACACCGGCCCTCTGGACGGCGGCGAAGGTATGTATCAAAAAATCATGAAGACGAATCCGGTAGAATTTCCGGCTTATTATCCGGAAACCTATTCGCCGGGAACGCGGCACATCCTCTTCGGCAATGCACCCCGCGGAAATACCACCGCCGGCTATGCAAATCCTTATGCCGACCTGGTGAAAGGATACAAAGACTACACAAAGTCCTTGATCGAAGCGGCGTTTGAATTGAAACAGAACTTCAGTTTCATCACTCCGGGCTTGAATGCAAAAGTGCTGTTCAATACTTCCCGCTATTCCTACTTCGACGTAACCCGCTCATACAGCCCGTATTATTATACCGTCCAGGACTATGACCGCTTCTCGGGCGAGCCTCCCACCCTGCGACTGCTTAACGCCGATAGCAATCCTACCGAGTACCTGGATTATTCGCCGGGAACGAAAGACATCAATTCTACCACTTACGTGGAAGCTACCCTGACGTATAGCAGGAAGTTTGACGACGTACACGACGTCGGCGGGTTGCTCGTTTATCTCCAGCGTGAGCAGTTGTATTCCAACAAGGAAACGCTGCAACTCTCGCTGCCTTACAGGAATCAGGGACTTTCCGGACGTTTCACTTACGGCTACGACGACCGCTACCTGGTTGAAGCGACTTTCGGATACAACGGCTCGGAGCGCTTCTACACGACCGAACAGTTCGGATTCTTCCCTGCTGTGGGCGGAGGCTGGATTATATCCAATGAAAAATTCTGGGAAAACTTCGCTCAGACGATTCCGAAACTGAAACTGAAGGGAACTTACGGCCTCGTCGGAAACGACGCCATCGGGGACGAAAAAGACCGTTTCTTTTACCTCTCCGAAATGAATATGGACGATAGTGGAAGAGGGTATACTTTCGGTCAGGGGCTTAATTCCGGCGGATATACAAGGAACGGCGTACGGATAACCCGCTATGAAAATAAAGATATTACTTGGGAAACGGCCTACAAAACCAATCTCGGATTTGAAATAAATCTGTTTAATTCTTTCGAGCTTCAGGCGGATTATTTCACAGAACGGCGTAAAAATATCCTGATGACCAGAAGTTCGATCCCCGCTACGATGGGATTGTCGTCGGAAATACGCGCCAACGTCGGTGAAGCAAAAGCAAACGGATTTGACGCCTCGATTGATTATAACAAATATTTTCCTTTCGGATATTGGGTTCAGGGACGGGCGAATTTCACGTATGCACACAGTGAATTTCTCATCTATGAAGAACCCGAATACAAGGAAAAATATAAACTAAGGGTCGGAAATTCGCTCAATCAGACTTACGGTTTGATTGCGGAACGCCTTTTTGTAGATGAATATGAAGTGGCCAACTCGCCTACCCAAACATTTGGCGAATACATGGCCGGCGACATCAAATACCGTGACGTAAACGGCGACGGAGTGATTACAGACCTCGACGAAGTGCCGCTGGGTTATCCGACGGTGCCCGAAATTGTGTACGGTTTCGGCCTTTCTCTGGGAAATGATAATTTTGATTTTTCCGTTTTCTTTCAGGGACAGGCGCGTTCTTCCTTCTGGATTGACGCCGAGAAGACCAGTCCGTTCCAGTACATCACCGACGATAAAGCCGATGTGCCCATATTGAAAGCTTATGCCGACAGCCACTGGTCGGAAAACGACCGGAACCTGTATGCCATCTGGCCGCGATTAAGCGAGACGGTCATTGCCAACAATACCAGAAAAAGTTCCTGGTTTATGCGCGATGGCTCATTTCTGAGGATGAAAACGTTGGAAATCGGCTATACACTGCCGAGAAAACTGCTGAAAAAGATGTACCTTGACAACCTGAGGATTTATGCTACCGGGAACAACCTGCTTCTCTTCAGCGGATTCGACCTCTGGGACATCGAAATGGGAGGAAACGGACTCGGATATCCGATTCAGAAAGTTTATAATATCGGTTTACAAATAGGTTTTTAATACATTATAAATATACACAAGATGAAAAAGTTTATATATATAAAAAAGTTGATGCTTTGGGCGACGATGATCCTGTCCCAGTGCTTATTTTATTCATGCGATTATCTGGACGTTGTTCCTGATAATATTGCGACGCTGGAACATTCTTTCGCCAACCGTCTGGAAGCCGAGAGATTCCTGTTCACATGCTATTCTTATATTCCCAATACGTCGGGCGTCGGTTCCAATATCGGACTTTGCGGAAGCGACGAGCTTTGGACAAACAGGTTCAGGGAAAACGACGGCCTGCGCGTCGCCAGGGGAGAACAAAACATTAACGACCCTCTCCTCAATTACTGGGAAGGACGGAGAGGAGCCAATGTGAACCTGTACAACGGCATTCGCGACTGTAACATCTTCCTTGAAATACTGGCAGACGAAAGCCAGATATACGATTTGCCCCCCGACGTGAGGCGAAGGTGGATCTGCGAGGTGAAATTCCTGAAAGCCTTTTATCATTTTTATCTCTTCCGGATGTACGGGCCGATTGTGATTGCAGACGTCAATATCCCTATCGACGCTACTCCCGACGAAGTGCGGGTCAAGCGGATGCCGGTGGATGCGGTTGTCGACTACATTGCCGGTTTGTATGACGAATCATTGGGAGACAGGGAAAATCAGGACCTCCCGAAGGAAATCATGAACAGGCAAACGGAACTGGGACGAATCACACAGGCGGTTGTACTCAGCATGAAAGCCCGCTTGCTGGTTACGGCGGCAAGTCCTCTGTTTAACGGCAACCCGGATTATAGAGATTTTAAAGACAAGGACGGCGTGCAACTGTTCCCGCAGGAATACGACCATCGGAAATGGGAGTTGGCGCGCGACGCCTGCAAAATTGCCCTGGACGCCTGCGAAGAGGCCGGAGTGGCGCCATACGTGTTTTATCCGACAAAAACCTTGCAGCCGGAGACGGAACTGGATGTTTCTATCCGGAACAGTTTTTCCGACGATTTGTGGAGTTCCGAAATCATCTGGGGATTGTCCGGCGGCGGACGCAGGGGGAATGACCAGATTCAGCAGAAGTCGATGTCAAGGCTCAATCCCAATGCCCGGCAAAGCAATACCGTGGCCAACGACGAATTGAATCCCACCATTCAGATCACCGATTTCTTCTACACAAAGAACGGCGTGCCCATTACCGAAGATAAAACGTGGCTTACGGGCTATACCAGACTTGATATTATGACCGTCGGGCCGGAATACAAGTATAACCTTGTGGAAGGATATGACATCGCCGCCATGCACTTCGACCGCGAGCCGCGCTTTTATGCCTATCTGGGATTCGACGGTTCTGTCTGGTATATGGAGAACAGCCAGAATGAAACCGTATGGACATTGAAATGCCGCGTGGGACAACAGCAGGCAAGGTATGGGGCGGATTATTTTTCGGTGACGGGCTACTGGCCTAAAAAGCTGGTGAACTGGAAATACGTTATCGCTGACAATAATACAAGAGTAGTCGTGGATTATCCATGGCCGGAAATGAGGCTCCCGGATCTGTACTTGCTTTATGCGGAGGCTTTGTGCCAGACGGATGATTTGAATACCGCCGTCGAATACGTCGACAAGGTGAGGGCGCGGGTCGGACTGAAGAGCGTCGCCGAATCCTGGTCGCAATATTCCAATCAGCCGGAGAAGTATAAAGACAAGGACGGATTGATGGAAATTATCAAGCAGGAACGGACGATTGAACTCATGTTCGAAGGCTCCCGCTATTGGGATATACGCCGCTGGAAAGATCTGAACAGGCTCAACCAAACCATTCAGGGCTGGGACATAGACCAGGAAACGGCCGAGGCTTATTACCGTCCCAAAAGCCTCTTTAATCAAACGGTTATCGTCCCCCGCGACTATTTGTCGCCCATCCGGGAGTATGAACTTATCGTCAATCCGAATCTGGTGCAGAATCCGGGATGGTAATACGCAATGTAATATAAAACGAGATATATATATGAATCATTATAATTTTAAAATACAAAAGCTATGAAATCTGTTAGTAAAACGATATTTAGCATGTTGGCGCTCTTTTGCCTTTACGCCTGTTCCGAAACGGAATTGCAGCCTATTGAAAAGAATACGAAAGCGCCCGGAAAGGTAAATGTTACCGATGTAGAAAATACACCCGGAGGAGCTATCATTACTTATACGCTTCCGAGTGATCCCGATTTGCTCTACGTGATGGCAAGATATGAAGAAAAAGGCGCTCCAAGGGAGTTTAAGGCCTCTTTTTATACGAACTGGCTCGTCATTGACGGTTTGAGCAGGGAAGAGGAATATACGGTGAATCTGACGGCTGTCAACCGCAGCGGGAAAGCTTCCGAAGCGGTGCAGGTGAAGATTATCCCGCTGAAACCACCGGTACGCGAGGTCTTCGAATCGCTGAAGGGAATGCCTACTTTCGGAGGAATTGAAATCTCGTATGAAAATTCCTCGGGTGCATTTGTGGCCATTGGCGTCTTGACGACGGATGCGGAAGGCGCGTTCTATGAACACGACACGTATTATTCCTCGCAACCGGGCGCCAAATTCTCCGTCAGGGGATTCGACGAAGGGGAGAGGGAATTCCGTCTGTACGTCAAAGACAAATGGAATAATGTGTCCGATACGACCTCTTTCAAGATAACTCCTGTCGGAGAAACGGAACTGGACAAAAGCCTGTTTAGAGAAATGAAACTCAGAGGAGACGCCGAGAGTACGGCCTGGGGCGGGCAAATGCGCTATATCTGGGATGGCCGCGTCGTCGGAGACGCTGAAGGAAACACGGGGCTGCATACAGGAAACGTTGCTTCCGGCGCTCCGATGTACATCACCTTCGATTTGGGCGTCGTAGCGACTTTGAGTCGTTTCAAGCTGTGGGCCGTAATGGACGACAAGCACATATACAATGACATGAGTCCCCGCAATTATGAAGTATGGGGACGGACCGAACCGGTTAGCCCTTCGGACGACGGCGACTTCTTCCCGCACTGGTTCAAGATGGGAGAGCTTGAAAACATTAAACCCTCCGGACTTCCCCTGGGAACGCTTACGGACGACGACCGTGCGGCGTCGCGACGGGGCGACGAGCTTGTTTTCAATTATAACGAGCATACAACTCGCTATATCCGCATACAGTGCACCAGAAACTGGAACGGGAACACGAACATGACCTTCTCCGAAGTCTCTTTCTGGGCAACGAGTATTAATCCTGCAAATTAAAAATGAAAATAACATTTGACTTATGAAACAGATTCAATTTATTTTTTTCGCCCTTGTCACATGCATTGCCGGCATGTGGCTGCTGTCCGGCTGTACCGGCATGGACGATTACCTGAAATACACCGACGGCAAGGAAGTGGTATATCCCGGTAAGGTAGATTTTGTGATTTTTCGTTCCGGACGGGAGCGAGTGGTATTTACGGGATACCTTGTTTCGGATCCGAACATACGGAAAGTTAGCATTTTCTGGAATAACAGGACGGATTCCCTGATTCTTGACGTGCAGCGCTCGACAGGCGTCGATGCCTTGACGGCAAATATTCCCCTGCCCGAAGGTACATATAATTTCCAGGTTTATTCGCACGACGCGGAAGGGCGGTCGTCGATTGTCACCAATGTCTCCGGGAAGTCCTACGGCGCCAGTTACGAAAAGGGACTCTATGACCGGCCCGTGAAGAGCGTCATACAGAATCCCAATTATGTGTTGATAAACTGGTACAACGGCGACCCTACATGCTTTGTCAGGGTTGACTATGTGGACACGGATGACGTGGCGCGTACCACCTTTGCGCCCGCTACCAGGGATACGACCATCTTGCCGTATTGCAAACCCCTGTCCGAAATCAAGCTGCAAACCTTTTACCTGCCTGACGCAACTGCGATAGATACCTTCAAGGTAGCCAATCCGTGGTACGTAGGCGCCGATGCGGACATTACCGAAACGTACATCAAAAATTCGGGAGCAGGCAATGTCGGTATCCAGGGGAATTACCTCAACGGCAACGATACATGGGGAGAGCCGATCGACTGGATCGTTACCGACCCCGTGAAAGTGAATGCACACCAGCATGGATGGGCGAACCGTGACGGAGGCGTACTGCATCCCGAAACATGGGGAACCGGTGACTTTGAAAACGGTAAAATATACCAGACCTTCACCCTGCCCAAAGGCAAATACGAACTGTCGTACTACTGCGTCGGCGCTGCCGCCGGCGGCGGCAACGACTGGAGCAGGATAAACGCCTACTTCGTCGCCGCCAAAGGCAGCGTGCCGCCCGATATAAACAATATCGAATCCGACGCGAATGTGCTGGGGCTTTTCCAAGGCAACGGTTCCACGTTCACCGACTGGCATACGGTTACGTTTACGCTGGATGAAGAAACACAGATAAACATCGGGTTTGTATTCAGCCTCAAGAACGAATCTCAGTTCCGCATTAAGGAACTTAAACTGATGTATAAGGCGAAATAAACGGTGGTTCACGAAATATAGTCCATTTCATTTTAGTAGCATTTGTGTGGGTACCTTTCGGAATTTGTTTTCCGAAAGGTATCTTTTCCGCGACAACGATATAAATAAATTTAAAAATAACAATGATGATTAGATTGAAAATGACCAAAAGTACAACCTCATTTATTTGCTGTGTAATGATGTTTTGCCTATTCCAGTCCTGCGAAAAGAATGACATATCATTCGATTTGGACTTGCAGGCTCCCAGCGGAGAAATGATCGCAGATGATATGACTTCGTTCAACAGGGAAGTGTCTTCCGTTATTGAAAAGATATACGGAGAAAGAAAAGAATTTGAAATCGTAAAACTGGAATTTTTGTCGGACATCCCGCAAGGTTATCTGGCAAACATCGAATATGAAACTCACGATGGAATCAGGGGAAACTATTTCAAGGTTCACGGTCCGATAGAATACTGCGTATTGACGTCTGGCGCTCTGGTTATACCCAATACGGCGATACGGCTGAAGAGTAGCTCGAAGTCCGGTGAGACAAGTGGCGGAAGTTACTATTACTGGGGATTGTCAAAAAACGAGTGTAACGGATGCAAAATGGTATACAACATCCGGGACGGCATACAAATCACTTGCGCCTGTGATGACGGACTTGGTGAGGGTGATATATATGTACAAAAATATTATGATTAGAGTAATTAAACAGGTAAGTATTATTAATTAAAAAAAGGAGTTATAAAATGAAGTACAAGTTCGTATGGCGGACAAATCCGCAAGACCGGCAAAGTCCGGGTAAATGGTATGCTGCACCGGTAAACGACGGCAAAGTAACGCAACAGGAAATAGCCGTTGACATTGTCAACCTGTCATCACTTTCACGTGGTGATGTAGGAAATTCAATCAACAGCTTAATCGACACCATACCCAAGTATTTGCTGATGGGCAAAAGCGTTAACCTGGGTGAATTGGGCACATTCCGCATTTCATTCTCAAGCGAAGGTGTGGATGACACGAAAAATTTCACTGTTGATAAAATCTCAGGCGTCCGCGTTCTGTTCACTCCGAGCACAGAACTGAGAAGGAAACTTGAAAGTATCCGCTTCGAAAAAAGCGAATAGTACCCTCTGAAGTTACATGCGTATGCAGTGAAAATTACATACGTATGTAATACTTCACTGCATAGTATGTAATACACCATTACATACTATGTAATTCCGGCAGCAGTCAAGTTTGCAAAAGCTGTAAGGAACATGTTACTAAAATAGATTTATTCTATGTACAGTGAAATTATTAATTAAATAAAAATGTAAATAATATAGATATGAGAATTATAGATACGGGAATAGTTATAGTTATAATAAGCGTATATATATTACTGCTTGTTTTTGTAATGGCGGTGATATTGTTGAAGATCGTACGGAAGGAAAAAGTGCACCCGGGATGGTACTGTGCATTGTGCTTTTTGATAATACTTCCGATTTTGTATTGCTTTACGATTGGGAGTTTTTCGGTATCAGCATCAACATCGGAGATATTGCAACAGATAAATTCAAATCAAAAAAATTAAATCATGAAGAAATCAATTATTTCAGCAATTGTTTGTTTCACGTTGCAATTGAATGTCAATTTAAAAGCTCAATTACAGGACAGTGTACGTCATACGAATCTTTTTGAGTATGGAGAGGCGCTGACTTCGGAAAAAGTCAATTTCGATAATCTGTTTAAGAATTTCCCTTTACTTATAAGTAATGCGGATCCTATTAAACTATTATCATACGAGTATGCCGGCATAGCCAAAAGCCGTAAACAGATTGTCAAATTCGTAAGCAGCAATATATATCCGAATGCTCCGGTTTGGGATACATCCATAGCTTTTGGAGAATCGGAAAATGGTAGCATAATCAGCAAAAAACCTCTTATTATGTTGGATATTTTCAAATTGAACATAGATAAATCGTCTATGAAGGATATAGTTAGAGGGATTTCGGAAGGATATGCAACAGGAAGCAAGGTGTACAAAATAAAGTTTGTTTATTTTTGGAAAACATACGATTATTATGTCTTTGTAAATCCCGAAACCAAGCAGGTCTTTACGGATGGAAACATTTTCGGATTCAAATTTCCAATAATCGATTAGTAAGTAACTTTATATAAAAGAAGAATGTGAAAAAGGATAAAGTAGTATTATATTATATTGTATGCGGGATGTTTTTGTGCATTGCTTCACGCTTGCGGTTTGATACCGGAAGGCATCTGATCCGGATGACTTCCCTGCACGGGCGAGGTTTCGCTTCGATCACCATTAGCGCCGTTCGATAAGAGAAGCAACGGATGACGGAAAGCCCGAGATGATAATATTCAGCCACGGATTCTCATTCAAACTTGTGGCAGGACAAGTTAGTGAAATCTGCAAGGCATATTGCCGAAAACGAATTTATGTTTATTGATTATCAAAAAATTAAAATTATGAAC
>JAISEJ010000234.1 GCA_031264155.1 Tannerella sp.
GTATGAGGATATGGCAAATCACTCTTTTTGATTCCATTGAAATATACTTTCAAATATGGCTTTGTTTTTTTGGCCGTTTTTAGCCCTGATTGTCATTAATGAAATTACTTCCGGTTTAGGCGTATTTCCGGCATCGTCCCATTCTTCAAACGGAACCGGTATGCCGTCATAGATTATTTCCGTACTGTCCGGGTGATAGGCCCCGGCCCTGCTAAATTCATTCTTCGTAAATAGAGTATTGGGCGCTAAATAGACGGTCTGCAATTCTTTTCCTTCGACTGTTTCCGTATGCCATCCGTACCCCGACCGGCGGAAGTGCAGCTTATCCCCGATTTTCACCTGCAAGCGGAATTTCCCGCTTGCATCGTTATATACCGGGACAGTGTCGAGGTAATAGATCCTTACGTCCTTCAACGGAGCATTGGTATTCTTGTCTCTGACAATGCCGATGCATGTAAAATCGTTTTGCTGAGCATGCATGATGGGCAGGCTGCCCGACAGCAGGCATAAAATTATGAGTATCTTTTTCATTGTTTCCGGATTATAGTTTATATCGTGTTATGGAAAATCCTTCTTCCTCTTCGTAGGTAATTGCATACAGTGTCTCGTCTGCCGCGTCCACGCAGAACGAATAAATGAGCTTGTCGGATGCGAGCGCTTGGACCTGGGCGCCTTTCCAGTCGAATACAAGAATCAGTTTCCCTCCTGTTGAACGTACGTGTTGCGTCCCGAACGTTTCGCCGGAATAAAGCATGTAACAGTACCGTTCCGTCCCGTAAGCTCCCTTGTAGTTCATCACGCAATCGTCACTCAGGCTGACTTGCCTGTCAAAATTTCCCGCTACGTCGTATGTTTCATACCGCCTGACCAGCGAAGCGTCTCCGTTTTCAATCCGGTAGAACTCCAGATTGTCACAGTAGGAGCTGCCCATAGCAAAATGACTTCCGTCCGGACTGGCACAGAGCGCGCCCTGATACAAAAAGAAACGTTCCGCAGGCGACATTTCTTCTCCTCGAAACGGATATTTGCCAACCATGTTGACGGCTTTTCCATTCTCATCATAGAGCGTGTAGCGCCCGTCTTCAAACATGCCAATTCCCACGAAACCGCCAGCTGTTTTTTTGATGTTTGCCGGCCTGTCTTCAAATGAATATTCCCTGTATAACGCTTTTTGCTCCATATCAACGATTCCGTTCAAGTCATATTCACGCAAAAGACCGTTTTGCATCTGAAAGACAACCGGTTTTTTGCCATCGGAAACGGACAGTTTCAGCGGGACAAGCACCTCGTCCGGCCCCTGCCCTTCGTTTAGAAAACGGCAGACAAACCGGTCGTTTTTTATATCAAGAACAGTTATCGTTTGTCCTTCATACCGGTCATAAAAAAACAAAAACGAATCAATGCAAACGATCTCTGCCGGTCTCCCGATTAAGCAGTCTACCGTAATCGCTTCACCGTATATTTCTCGCTGACTGCTGAAGAAATCGTTTGTCTGCCTGTTGCATGAGCAGAACACAATACATATTATAATCGAATTAAATATAGTCTTCATAGAATTATTGTTATTAAAAGAAGCCGTTTTATAACGGTTTCTTGCTGTTAATGAAATTTTCTGAGAGCCGATTTTGATTCTCTGAAAGCCAAATTCGACCTTCGGAGTGTCAAAAAGCCTGTTTTTTAACCAACCCCATCGCTGTTTTCAGCATCCGCCTCGCCGGGTCTATGCTGCGTGCCGGGGAAACGTTTCCGCAATTCCTCGTACACGGCTATGGCATCGGGGGACGTCCTGACGGGCTGCCATTTTCGCGGAATTGTAGAAGACGAGCGAAGCCTGATAGGCTTCACTGCCGGTGCATGGCGGTGTCGTCGGTGGCTTCGTGAAGTTGCAGTGTGGCGTTGTTAAGCTTCATAAGGTTGTGAACGTCGGCAAAATCCGTGTCGAATGTCGCCATATTGAGATACGGCGGACAGAGGTTGGGATTCTGCACGGTAAATTCGTAGGCTTTCTCCACGAAACTGAGGATCTTCTCGCCCATTTTCGGCAACGTGTGCCATTCGGCGGGCGTGAACGGGGGCACATAGGGTAACAGCAGCGCTTTGCCTGATTGACCAGGCTCTGCACCTGTGACACGATGTCGTCAGTAATAAGCAGGGAATGTTTGTCTTCCATTGTTTTTTAATTTTCTTAGTTTAACAATATATTATTTATCTCGACGTCAAAGATACTGTTTTTTATTATCCGGGCATTTTTCCAACACTAATTTATTTGATTGCAGTTTTATCCGAACATGCGATTAAAAACGGCAATAACGGATCGTTTTAAAAATGCACGGTGCAAATAACGCAATATTTTTTTTTAAATAACTAATTCAAGTTGCTATTTATTGTTATACAATTTATCAAAAGTATACGCCCAGATGAACATAATCAGTTTAATCAACCCCCCATTTTGAGTAACGGCATGAATCTTCTCAGGCATATATTTAGCTATATCGGAGAAAGCAGTTTCAATCCTCTTTCTGTAAATAGATATAAGATATTCCCTGTAAGGATTATGAGGTTTCCTGGAATTGCTTTTTCTTGCAGCTTTCAGATGGATATTGTTGTAGGCAAGCATCTCCTCAAACAAATAATCCGTGTAAGCGGAGGCAGACGGCAGTTCGCTTCCTTCAGCCAGATTGACCGGCAATTGTTTTATCCCGTCAATATCATGGACTTTACCGGCGGTAAAAGTAAACTCTGCAGGTATTCCATTAGATGTGACTGTTATATGAACTTTAAAGCCGTAAAAATAAGAACGCCTGGAAGCACAATATCCTCTATAATCTTCTCCCTGTACGATTTTAGATCTTCCAATACGGATATTATGGCAAACTGCCACCGGAAAACTGTCGATACTGCAAGTTGTTCGCAGGTTCATATCCTTTATCGCCTGAGCTGTATGGAAAAAGAGCTGGCTAAGAAATTCCCCTATATTGTGCAACCTGCGATTGAAGCGGCTTTTACCATGTATAGCAGGCATCAATCCGGCAGAACGGACAAAGCTAAGGGTGGTTTCGATATTCCCGCCGAAATACCCGGCGGCAATCAAAACGACGGTGATGATTTCGGCATTACTGTCGTTTTTCGGGTTTGAGGTTCTTTGTGATTCACAGATTTGAGTATA
>JAISEJ010000173.1 GCA_031264155.1 Tannerella sp.
ATCGTAATACCTCTTTCCTTTTCTTCGGGAGCATTGTCGATAGAATCGAACGAACGCACCTCAGACAGACCTTTTTTTGCTAAAACAGTCGTAATAGCAGCTGTTAAAGTAGTTTTACCGTGGTCAACGTGACCAATCGTACCGATGTTTACATGCGGTTTCGTTCTGTTAAAATGTTCTTTTGCCATAATCTTAAATATCTTTATATTAATTTAGAATGTTTATCCATCCTTATTTTTCACGCTTTTATGAGCCGGTGCCGAGACTTGAACTCGGGACCTCTTCCTTACCAAGGAAGTGCTCTACCGCTGAGCTACACAGGCATCATTGTCTCGCCCCCTTTAAGCACTTCTACTTCTTCTCTTTGAGCCTCTTGTCGGATTCGAACCAACGGCCCCGAGATTACAAATCACGTGCTCTGGCCAACTGAGCTAAAGAGGCATTTTTTAAAAAAAGCCGCCTCGTCATTGGGCGAAACGGCTGCAAATTTAGAAATTATTTTTGTATCTACAAAATTTCTCTGACTTTTTTTGTTTTTTTATTTCTCCCTGCTCTTTTCTTTGAATTTAAGTAACTGTTTTTCTAACGCATCTACTGATAGATCAATACCTTCCTCAAACGTATCGCATACTTTTTCGGCAAAGCAGTCTCCGCTTTTTATTTTAAGGCGTATGCTTACGTCTTTGTTTTTAGTCGTTTCGGGTTTGACGACTTTAAGCACAATATCAGCCATCAAAATACCGTCATAAAACTGTTCCAGCTTTGAAACTTTTTTTTCAATGAACGATTCCAATTTTTCCGTTGCATCGAAATGAATTGATTTAATCTTAATATCCATAAAAAATCCTCCTTACTTTTTTGCTCTCGGATGAGCGTTATACATTTTCTTCAATTCCTCGAACGTCACATGCGTATAGACCGAAGTCGAAGCCAGACTGCTATGCCCCAACAGATTCTTGACGGCGCTTAACTTCGCGCCGTTGTTCAACATGCCGGTAGCAAAAGTATGCCTTAAAACATGCGGACTTCGCTTTGACAATGTCGGAATATCAGACAATTTCTTCCTCACAATATAATAAACGATAGCGGACGAAACGGGCCGACCGTCTTTACGGACAAAAAATGACGCGCTATTTGTCGCAACTTCTCTTGATCGTACATTATTATAATATACAATCATTTCTTTAAGGCGTTCTGCAAAAGGTATCAGACGCTGCTTGTTGCGTTTCCCTGTCACCTTAAGCAACATGGCATCTAAATCCACATCGACGTTTTTGATCCCAACAAGTTCCGAACAACGAATACCTGTTTCATACAGCATTTCGACCATAAGCCTGTCGCGAACATTTCCGAATCCGATATTGCCATTTTCATCGCCAAGAACCCTCTCCATCTCTTTTTCCTTCACAAAATAAGGCAACGATTTCGCCTTTTTCGGACCTGAAAGAAATGCGAACGGATGTTTCTCGACAATTTCCCGGCGAATAAGATATTTAAAGAATGATTGTAATGCACTTAATTTACGGTTGACCGAAGCGGAAGATAATGACTGACCGATCAATTCCATCATCCACCGGCGAACGATATCAGAATCAATCCTTTCCAAATCAAAGGATTCTCCTTCCGAAATTTCTTTTTCACCAATAAATGAAACGAACTGTAATAAATCATTCGTATACGCAGTAAGCGTATGAATAGAATAATTCCGTTCATACTGCAAATAATCTATAAACATACTCACATATCTCTTCACACTACATTCATTAAGATGCAACGAATATAGGCATTCTTTTTGAAAAAAACAAATAAAACGGTATTTTTTTCTTCCGATTAACTTTCGGCCTGCTGTAACTGCTTCACATAGATAGCATGAATACGCTGTTTTCTCTTTTTTACGGAGGGTTTGACAAAGGCTTGCCGAGTCCTAAGCTCTTTAACAACTCCTGTTTTCTCAAACTTTCTTTTAAACTTTTTCAAGGCTCTTTCTATATTTTCGCCTTCTTTTAATGGAACTACGATCATAAATTAATTTCTAAATTATATTGTTTTTTGTATCATATTCTTATTTCGAGCCGCAAAATTACTGATTGTTTTTTTACCAACAAAATTTTTAATCAACATTTTTGCTAAATTTTTCGCTGCAACAATGTATTCCATTCTTTTTATATACCTTTGCGCCCATAAATAACAAAAATACTATACTGAAAATTTATGGCAATAATAAAATCTGTACGGGGTTTTACACCTGTTATCGGTGAAGAAACTTATTTGGCCGACAATGCGGCGATTATCGGTGATGTTGAAATAGGTAAAGGATGCAGCATTTGGTTCGGAACCGTACTTCGGGGAGATGTGAACTCCATAAGAATAGGAAACGGCGTAAATATTCAGGACGGTTCCGTTTTGCATACATTATATGAGAAGTCTACGATAGAAATCGGCGACGATGTTTCGATCGGCCATAACGTGACAATTCATGGCGCCAAAATATGCAACGGAGCGCTTATCGGAATGGGCGCTGTAGTACTCGACCATGCGGTTATCGGCGAAGGAGCTATTATTGCGGCAGGTTCGGTCGTACTCAATAACACACAAGTCGAACCCGGGAGCATCTATGCCGGCGTTCCGGCCAAATTCGTGAAAAAAGTAGACCCCAAACAATCTAAAGAAATAAACCAGAAGATTGCGCGTAATTACCACATGTATGCTTCATGGTACAAATGATTCCCCAAAGCGCAAAAAAAGTACGCATAGTTGCAGGGTTGGTAACATTCTGCATACTTTCCGTAAGCTTATGGCTGGCGCATCCGTCTAATTATTACATAAGGCGGGCGCTGGTTCATTTTATGCCCAAAATCGACCAGTATCCTATTTTCGAAAACTGCGTCGTAAAAACGGGAGATCCCCAACCATGGCCTCTCTCCGAATATTACAATAAACTTTCCATTCCCGACAAATATGTGAAAGACTTTGATGAATACGGTACGGTCGCTTATGTGATCATTCAGAACGGAGAATTATTGTTCGAACAATACTGGGACGATTACTCGCCCCGATCGCACAGTAACTCTTTCTCAATGGCGAAAAGCATTATTTCTTTTGCCATAGGATGCGCTATTGACGACGGAGTTATAAATCATATCGACCAACCGGTCAGCGATTTTTTTTCGCAATTCGGCAGTTATAACGGAAAACAAATGACAATCCGACACCTGTTGACCATGAGTGCGGGCGTGGATTTTCAGGAGGCATATACATCCCTGTTCTCCCCTACTACACAATTATATTATGGCAATGATCTCGGGAAAATAATTTTCGGGATGAAACAGATTGAAGAGCCGGGTGTGAATTTTGTTTACCAAAGCGGAGTGACCCAGTTGCTGGCTTTCATTCTGGAAAAAGCAACCGGCGAGAACATCAGTTCATATGTCTCCCGCAGATTATGGACGCCGATACAGGCCGAAGAAAATGCGTTATGGTCGCTTGATCGCAAAGACGGATCCGAAAAAGCATATTGCTGTTTCAACAGCAATGCACGCGATTTCGCACGCCTGGGACAGTTAGTCCTGAATGAAGGCCAATGGAACGGAACGCAAATAATATCGGAACAATACATAACGGATGCAACTACAGCCGACAGTAGCCTGATATTCAAAAAACACGAAGAAATAAACCGCCATTACGGATATCAGTTCTGGGTACTTGAAAAAAACGGAATGAAGATACCTTACTTACGCGGAATCAAAGGGCAGTATGTTTTTATCATCCCTGATAAAAAAGCAATCGTTGTCAGGCTCGGACATAAGAGATCCGACCGGGAAACAGATGACTGGCATTATCCGGCAGACGTAGATATTTGGTTGGATACGGCTTATGAGATGTTGGATGAAACGCCTAAGCATGCACGTCTTATATTCGGAGGTGATCTGATGCAACATATTCCTCAGGTTAATGCGGCAAAAGACAATAGCGGCGTATACGATTATACCGAATCATTCCGTTATGTGAAACCGATATTCGAACAGGCTGACTTGGCTTTTATAAACCTTGAAACCACATTAACGACATCCGGGTATTATACGGGATATCCCTTATTCCGTTCGCCGAAAGAAATTGCAAAAACGTTAAACGACATAGGCGTCGACGTCACTGTCATGGCAAATAATCACGTTTTCGACGGAGGTAAAAACGGCGTAATTACAACGTTGAAGTTGCTTGATGCGGCAGGGATAAAGTATACGGGAGTATTTACCGACAGTCGCCTGTTCGTTCGGAATCATCCACTGATACTTCAAACAAAAGGCCTCACGTTCGCTCTGTTTAATTATACTTATGGAACGAACGGACTTCCAACACCGGAAGGATTGAGGATCAATCGCATTGATTCATTTACAATCGCACGCGATTTAGCCCTGACAGACCGTGCCGGAATTGATTGCATCATTGTTTTTTTCCATTGGGGATATGAATATTTCAGATATCCGAATGAAGAACAAAAAGCGCTTGCCGAACTATGTCACAGATACGGTGCGGAAATTGTCGTCGGAAGCCACCCACACGTCATACAACCGATTATCGCTCATAAAAATACATTTACAGACAGTTCCGGTAAAGAGATAGATTATACCGATCACGTAACCATCTATTCATTAGGAAACTTAGTGTCCGCTCAACGCGACCGCTATCAGGATGGCGGTATAATTGTCGCATTGGACATAACGAAAGAGAGAAACAAACCTCTCGCGATAAATGTTTTATACACGCCTGTCTGGGTACAACTCCCCAAATTCAGCATACTACCGTCTTCAGTTGCCGACACGATAACAATGTCAACTCCCGAACGTCACACATACGAACAGTTTATCAATGATAGCAGACAACTTCTTTCGTCAGGTACAAAATAACATTTGCATAACATGTCTCATTTGTTCCTATGAGCAATTTTGCAAAATGCCGGCATTAGAAAAAAACACGCATACGCACAAGTCTGTAAAAAAGAGCCAACTGTCCGTCAGAAGATTTACATCCAAACCGAATGGTGGGTTTTATGCCTTTGATGGCCGTTATAAGATGTTACTCAATATATCCTACTAATATTTTCTCATGAACTGAAGTCGGAGCAGCATCTACAATTTTTAATTTGTATTCCGGAACACATTTTTTTATCATAGGAGGTATTTCAAAAAAATCTTTACCTGTGTGATAAATGGAAATTAACAGCACAGGCTTATCTCGTTTTATTGTTTCCAAAGCACCTTCAATTGCATAGTATTCAAATCCTTCAATATCCATTTTAATAATTCCGATTTTTTTGTCTTTACATTCCAAGTCAATGGTAGTAACCACAACTTCTTCCGTTTTATTGTCGGAATAAGCAGGCAAAAATGAAGAATTACCATTTTTACTGTCTATCTTTAAAGTTCTTTCTTTATCTCCAACTCCTTTGTTAACAGGAATTATTTGATCTTTTAGCCCGTTTCTTTCTATTGTTTGCAGCAAATAGTTGTAATTATCAAGAACCGGTTCATAAGCAAAAATCCTTCGAGGAGAATATTCCAAAAACATCAAAGCCGAATCGCCGGAAAATGCACCTATATCTAAAAAATCTTTCTCCGCAATATAGGATTTCACAGCATCCGGTAATTCTTTCAATCCATAGTGATAAATCCACAAGTTCGGAAAAAAATGCTCACCAGCTAAGTAATAAGATTTATTTTCGCAGGTAAATTTATGAAATCCCGAAACTTTCTTCGTGCTTTTCAACATCTTCTTCTCAAGGCTGTCATAATCCTGTTCAATCCGATTCATCGGACGGCTTATGTAACCACGTAACGCCAGCCGGATTCTATCGTCAATATGTTTCTGAATATACTCCTCTGTTTCAGGAGAATAATATAAGTTAGTATCAAAATTAATCTCATGTTCCAGGCAATAACGCACAAAATCTTTATCAATCCATAACGAGGGCCAAAACAACATATTTTTTCTATTTTGATACTTGTATTCCCTATACTTTTTGGCTCTATAACGGATAGAGTGGGTAATCGAATTTTAGTTTAGCAGTCAGGAAGTATATCATGTTGATGAAGTTTTTGATATTTCTATAGCCTCTGGCTCTTCTTTTTGCCAGT
>JAISEJ010000206.1 GCA_031264155.1 Tannerella sp.
TATTACTCAGGCGGACATAGCCTGCCATTTCGTAAGTGCAGTTCACGGTCCATCCTTCCAGATTGCGGTTTTTCAGATAGGGAATCATGTCCTGATTTTCGCTGTTGATGGGTGATGTGCTTGACGTGCCGACAGCCGTTCCGGCTCCCGAACGCGAATAAAAAAGATATAACAGTTTTCAAGAGAATGCAACGGTCTTGTAGAGACGCGATGCATCGCGTCTCTACGGGAGGGCTGAAAGCCCACCGGTGTTACCGTCCCGTTAGGGACGGAATGTGTTGCCGAAAACCCACATTCCGTCCCTGACGGGACGGGTGCAGGGTATGAGACGCACCGGTTCTACCAATATTCCGTCCCATACGGGACGGCTGCGATGGTCGGATGTCATTTGTTGTTCCTCGAGGGACATCTGAGAAATTGTTATATTTTGTTTTTTTCGCATCACTAAATATAGAATGATAAATTTGAGGTTATTCTACTGTCAGTAATGCGCCTGCGCCGGGTGCAAGCCAGTTTTGTATTCCTTCAATCCTCACTTTACCTCGACCGTAAGGACTGACAACCATAATTTTGCCTTCCTTCTTGAAAGAGACATTTAAGTGAACTGATTTTTTGATGTCTTTATTGACAACGAGCAAATAAGGCTTACCGTCGGGATCGACAAATTCGCCGACCAGCAACCGACCTTCGCCAATGGATTGGAGATGAACGGCGGATTCTATTCCACGCGCGTTTCTCGGCACATTGCCCGTATGAAACACGTTGACGCTTTTCAGCATGCAATACACCGACGCTAAAGCATGGATCTGCAAATTGATGTTACGCACCAATTCCCATGTTTTCGTCCGGTAACCGAACTGGTCAACCGGCGCTAACCGGTAATCGTCGCGTTTCGGCGCATAATGCGTGAAATATCCGATACCCCTTCCGCCATAAGCCAATGTGGAATACACTTGAACGGCTAACGTAGCCGGCGACGGGTCGGCATAATTGTAATGCGTATTGCTCAAGATCACGTTCCAAAACGGGATATCATATTGCAGGGATTTCTTCCGCACTGATTCCAGATTACCGTAAAACCGGTCTTCGTACAACGTTTCATCGAAGATGGAATAATTGTCGTACGAAATATACGCAGGATGGCAACTATTGACAAACTCATCCAGATGGTTCTCGTAGCCGTCTGATCCCAACATTTCGTTAGGAGCGTAATCGGGAAACAGATTAATGTATGGCATCCCCCCCTGTTTCCTGACCGCTTCCGCCCAGAGATTCAGATTCGGAAACGTCGAGGCATTCGGCTCATCCTTAATATATATGTAAGAAACAGTTTTCCGTATTTTCTTCGGAATTTCATTCAATGCCGCTTTGACCGCTGCTTCCGCCTGTTGCGAGGTAACATGCAGGTGGAATGTTGCGCGTTCATCCTGTTGCATTTCATACGCAACAGCCGAATCCGGATTGGATGCTATCCGTTCGTCGAGGAGAATTGCCGCAAGTTGGCAGGATGCGGCATATTGAACGTATTTTACCGGAATAAAGCCTGTAGTATTGTATCCACAGTCGAACAAATCTTTCATCAGGTCGGCGGGAGCGGTCATGTTTCCCCATGCACCTTTTGTAAAGTCGGGCGTTGGCACAACGCCCCACGGAAAAATGATGAAATCTTCGGCTTTTACCCGCTGAGATGCTGCTTTAGGCGTTTTTTGCGCCGCAATACTTGACGTAAAAAGTGCGGTTAACATTAACACGCCGATCCATATCAATTGATTTTTTTTCATATCCTATGATGCTGAAAGTAAAATTTTATTGCGTATATTCCTTAACCATGTTTCGGTTTTGGGAAAATCATTGTAATCCCCGATATCAGCCGGCATGGCGTCATCAGGCTTAATTTCGACCGTTTGGAGCAAAGCGTAATCCTGCAAACTTTCGGCGATATAAGCGTCGGCAAAGGAAAAAGCGAAATCCTTTTGAAAAAAGCGAATCAACACCGACAGGTCGGAGACGCTGACGGGTCGGACGAAAACCCCGCAGCCCGTCCTCGAAAGGACGGGCGACATGATGATGCCGTCCCTGACGGGACTTGCGGGAGAAACTGTTATGTCCTGTTTATTTCGCATCACGATAAATATGTCTTGGGGTACCTTCGTACTCATCCGCTTCATGACGTTTTTTTACGTTTGCCGTCTGCGCTTATTTCCTTATGGAAATGTTGTCGATACAGCAGCGAAGTTGAGCGCTTGTTTCGGTAGCTCCGGTGGTATCCCATACAATTTTAGTGGCGGACGTTGCGCCTGTGACGATTACGGTGAAACGAGTCCAGTATTTTATGACGGCATTGAGGCCGGGAGTCCACGATGGCAGCATGGCTGTGGTCATGTCAAACGAAGTAGCTTCACTACCGACTGTAACAGACGTTTCCGTCGTGGTATGCGTATAACTGCCGCCGTATGTAACGCCGTTTTCGATCACGTCCATATAGGTGGCCGACGAAATGGTTCCGGCGCCTTCCACTCTGAAGGTAACAGGTCCGGCAGCAGCAAAACGGCAGACATCGTATTTCACCGTAATATTGCCGGCTGTAGTAAGCGTAGTTAATGCCGGCGTTTTAAGTATCCCGCGATAATCGATACTGCTGGCAGCAGTATTACTCAGGCGGA
>JAISEJ010000207.1 GCA_031264155.1 Tannerella sp.
TCAATAGAAAAACGGTTCAAATCACAACGAAAACCTCGTCGAGGTTTCATTTAATGAATGTCCTGACGGACATTTGGAAATGTTTTAATACGGTTTTCTATTGATATAAAAGTCCTGACGGACTATTCTTATCCAAAACTCAGGTTAATAAAATCCCATCGGGATGGCATGTCGGTAGAAACGGGCCGGGGACACGGGAGGGCAGACGCGCAGGTCTGCCCCTGCGCGGGACAAAATTGCCGGATAATATTATATCGCGCGCTGTATGGAACCTGACTACGGAGCTTCAATAAGCTCGCGGTCTTCGGGGGACAGGTCACTGATAAGTCTGGGCGTATCCTGAGGCCTTGTCGCTTTCTGGTTTATGACGTTTATGAGGCTCCAGTCTTTTGCGGGGTTTTCGGGAGAGGGGTCGGGCGGTTCTTTTGCTTCGACGTCATAGCGGGTGAAGTCTATTACGTAAGCGGGAGACGGTCTTTTGTGCCAGTCGCGCAGGAGCGCCAGGCGGAATCGCTTATTCATAAACCAGCGGATTTCGAGATTATTATACGAATCGCCGAGTCCCGAACCACGCTCCGTAAACCGGTAATTCCAGTCGTCGTTCGTCCGGTAATGCTGCCTCCAGATGTTTCCGAACTCGCCGAAAGTCACGAAATGCGTGTCGGGCCAGCGCTTTTTCGTATCCGTCACCCACATTTCCATAGCGTTGCAGATGAAATCCTTCCCGTATTCGTGCACGAGCTGGGCTTCCCATATATTCGAGCGAACCCCGTCGAGCGTATGCCAGTCTGCCTCGTCACGCGGATGAAGCTTCACGTCCCTCGATACCTCCCACGGCGTCGTGCGTATCATGATACAAAGCGTGACAAACCGGTTGCCCTTCAGCGTAACCGCATCCGCCATATTCCAGATGCCCGTCAGGACAAATAATAAACTCAATATCGAAATCTTCATAATCTATACATATATTTAATGTTCCATTTTCATTCCGAGCGACAGCCTGTTTTCGGAAGGCGCCAGCCGGAGAACATAATCCGCCGCGTCGCGCCCCTGCCGCACCGTCCCCTCAAGGCACGTTACGGAATAGCGGAAGTCGCGAAACTCTGCGCTTATCCGCCGTTCTTCCATTGAGCGGAACGGCAGAGCGGCGTCCCGGGCGGTTTTAAGCTCGAGCGCCCATGCGAAATCCGTCGACCGCGGTTCGCACGAGACCTCAAGACAGTCTTCCCGAAAGGTGATGCGGAAGATGTTCGCGTCGCCGTCCCGGCAAGTTATCGACAGGACGTCCGGCGCCGTCTCCTCTACAACCGGGTCGTCAAAAGAGGTTTCCGTGGCCGTTCCGTCGCTGCCGATTTTCACAATGCGCAAGCCGGCGCGTTCGTCGGGCGTACTCCAGAGGAATCCGTCGACGAGGGGAAGCGTGAAATACAGAAACTGCTCCCCTACCCCAGCCTTATTCAGGTATTCCGATTCAAACCGCTCGTCAAAAAGGTGAATGTCGCGAAAGCGGAACGACCGCCCTTCCCACAACAGATTGGCGCGGTAGTAACGGCTGTTGAACCAGACGGTCTTGCGTCCTTCGCCGCGAATATCCGCAAGCGTCACGACGGCCGTCGGCGGCGTATGCCGGAACCGTTCGCCGAACCATGCTCCCGACGTCCCCAGCGTCTCCAGCCTTATCCTGTTCGCGCGCTTCAGCGAATCCAGCAGCGGGAACTGCATCTCCAGTCCCTTCTGCATCGCCTGCCACGTGAAGGAGTTTTCCTGCCCCGCCTGCGCGTAGCCGAAAGCAAGGCTGGGCCGGTCGACGACGGATTGGAGGAAATACCTGACCCACGCTTCACTCATGCCCGATTCGCGGTACACCGGCTCGAGCGATATGACGCCCTGGCTTCTCCGCCCAAGGCCCGTATCATACTGGTAAATGGGGTCGCTACCGAGCATCCTGAATACCGGCACCGGTATCCGGTACTCGTCCGTCTGCGCAGGCATATAAGCATTCGCGCGGCTCGGATAATAGGCCTGATTCCAGTATCCGCCCCAAAGCGTGTACCCGTCCGTGCCGATCTGGTCCTTGCAATTGCACGAGGCGACAATCCCGTACTTCTCATGCATGTACGCCAGCGTATGCGAGTCAATGAACCACGACCCTGCCGATTTCGGATATTCGCCGTATATTTCCTTAAATTTAGCCATGTAGACATCCGCCAGCCGTTCCCGCTCTTCGGGCGTATAGCCAGTCGTAAAAGCGACATTCGCCGTGGAAACCCACGAATGTTCGCCCCGCCACGGCAGGCCTGCCGCTTCGACGTGAGGCTGCGTAATCTCCCACCAGGCGCCTATTTCGCAGTTCGGCGCCAGCCGCGTCTTCATCAGTTCCTGATAGGAAGGGTTAATCAAAGCGTCATACTGAAAGAGGAACGTAGCCGGGAAACCGTACCTGTTCACGAGCGCTATCTGCTCCCTGACCGTTTCAAACAGAAGACTGTCCGAATTTTCGAGGCGATAATCCGTCTGGCGGATAAAGTTCACGATGTTAATAATCCTCGGAGCGTCCGACGGATATTCCGCCTGCGCGCCGCAATCCGCATGGACGGCACAAATCAGGCTCAACAAAAAACAGCATCTTTTTAATTTCATATAATAAACAGTTTAAATTAAACACTGATGATGGCATCTCACAAAAAGTCTTGCGTAACATCAGTTAAACAAAGACGACATTCTACCTGTTATCCTGCACAAACTGATTCGTGAGCGGAGGCATCTCAACTCCTGTTCTCGAGCGAACGACGTTGATCGACCTGTCCAGCGCCTCATCGCTTATGCGGCCGTCTTTCTCGAACGTCGCCTCGGCCAGTATCAGCAAGACCTCCGCATAGCGTATGATGTGGTAGTCGCAGGAATCCTTGTTCGACGGCTTCCCGAAAAATTCGCCCATGAATTTCCAGAGCTTGTAGCCTGTCCTTGTTTCCGGGCGCGTCGTGAATTTCGACGAACAGATGTCCGGACCGTGCTGTGCGTTCCGGTACGATGCGCCGGGCATAAGAATCGTCTGCGTCATGCGCGGGTCGCGGTCGGCAAATTCGTCCGCAATCCTTTCATATCCGCGGAAGCCGGAAGCGGGATGTTCAACCGGCAGGCCCGACGTCTTGCAGAGATACATGTCGGCCATTTTCCTGGCAGGCGTCCCGCGCCATCCCCAGAATACGGAATGAGCCGTCCCGTGCATGCGTATATCGTCATAATAACGGCTGCCGAAGATTTCTTCCGCGGCATTTTCGCCCTCGTCGATAAAGAGATAGCGATAGCTTTCCTGTCCTTCGCCGGCAAACAGGGAGTATTCTCCACTGTCGATGACGCGCTGCGCAGCCTGCACGGCCTGTTCGAGCAACTGCTGGTAATCCTGCCGGTGCTGATGATACTTCGCCCATGTGCCGGCAAAGAGCGCAACCCTGGCTTTGAGCGCCAGCGCCGCCCCTTGCGTAACGCGCCCCAGCTCGTCGGCGCGCAGCTCGCTCTGTTTCGGCAGCTTCGCATGGATTGCCTCCAGCTCCGAAAGGATAAAGTCCTCCACTTCCTTCTGCGGGCTTCGGCTGCCATACAGTTCGGGGGATTCTACCGTCAACGACTTAATCAAAACGGGTACATCATTGAACTTTTGCATCAGCCGCCAGTGGGTATACGCCCTGAAAAAGCGCGCCTCCGCAACGTAACGCTCAATCCCGGCAAAGTCGCCTTCGTACGATTCGCTTTTCTCAATAATGATGTTGCACTGGCGCAGGTCGACAAAGCGGTCGGACCAGTCGCCGTCGGAATTGGGAGCGCTGAACGTTCCGTTGCTCGTACTGTTGCTGTTGAGTTCATAGCCGATGTCGCTGTCCGCATCTTTCGTGCCGAACGTTTCGGTTCTGCTGTATAGCGTATTCACTTCCTTCATATAGTCCGCCGGAGTTTTCCAGAAGAGCTGATCCGGCAAGTTGTCCTTCGGCAACAAATCAATATCCTGGCAACCCGCTATGGTCAGCAGCGTGACCATAAAAACTGTAGTCGATAATATATATTTTTTCATGATTCTGTAATATTAAGTATGATTAGAAAACTATATTCGCTCCAAATGAGAAGTTACGGGCAAAAGGATAATATCCAAGCGAGAAATTTTGCTGAAGAGGATATGAGAATATGCCAAGTTCTTCGGGATCCCATCCTCCCGGGGTGTTATGTACTTCAAATAAATCTTCCCCGCTAAAGTAAATCCTCATCTTTTCCAGTCCAATCTTCGACACGATATTTTTCGATATTGTATATCCGATTTGCAAGTTCTTCAAGCGGGCATAAGCTACGTTGTGCTTTGTATTTGACGAAATATAGTAGTTATAGTCTCTCTTGCCTTTGTTCGTTATGGCCGGATATTTGGCATCTGTCCGTTCCGGCGTCCAGGTTTTCCCGAACCAGTACCCGTCGGACTGAAACCACGGCTGGGCAAAAGGCATTCTGGCTTCACCTTCCAGAAACATGGTTCGCTTACCGACGCCCTGCACAAAAAGGCTTAAATCAAAACCTTTGTACTCGGCGCCCAGGTTTAATCCGAACGTATATCGCGGATTGGCATCATAACCAAAGAGCGCTGGAACCGTTCTTTGGTTTTTTCGTTTCTTATAGCTTTTCGTTTTTCATAGGCATTCCGTGTTTAATTGTTAATAAACTATTTAATAACTATCTCATTTCTTTCATGATCGCGGTTATACGTAAAGCGCAAATCCCGCTGAAGCACTTTCAGGGCGTGGTCTATGCCGTCGCTATGACGAAACTTTCCGGTAGGACGGTATTCCATAAGCGTCGGATTTTCGATTTTGATATGTATATCGAAATAAAGCGAAAATTTCTCCATCATATCTCCAAACGGCTCCTCGTCAAAACATATAAGGCCTTCCCTCCAGCGAAAGTGGTTAAAATTATCAATTACGCCTTTCACCAGCCGCCCGTCTTCCTCAATTGCTTTTTCATTTGGAAACAGTGTGACGTCGGAAAGTTCCCTGCCCTTATGCGAAACCCGAACGGAACCTTTCAATAAAGAGATCTCAAAGGCTGCCTTATTTTCATACGAAAACACATTGAAACTTGTTCCCAGCACGGAGATGTCATATTGGGACGTCTGAACAATAAAGGCTTTTTTCTCATCTTTCTTCACCTCAAAATATCCTTCGCCATTCAGTTTGACCGTACGGACACCAGAGCCGAACGAGGAGGGATAAGCAAGTGTAGACTGAGAATTTAACCACACCACCGTACTGTCGTCCAATACAATCCGCGCCCGCTGACCGGGAGGCGCCCAGACCGACTGCCACTTTTCCTCCGGTTTGCCGGAATCGTTTAGTGAATGAAACAGGGAAAACAACAATGCGATAGAAGCCGCTACCGCCGCATACTTCCAAATATTTATTTTCTTCCGGTTCTTCGCCGCATCAGCCGGCATCTCAATATTATTCACTGTTACGGCGTCCCAGAATTTTCTCTCCTTCAGGTACATTTGATAATTTTCCGGAGAAGATTCCGCCCAGTCGATTATTTCTTTTTCCTCAACAGGCGTCGTCTCTCCCGAAAAATATTTATGTAAAAGTTCCTTTTCCATTCACGTGTTACATTTTTATCCTTTATGCCGTAATAACACGCGAAGTATGCTGATACCCTAAACGAAAAGGCGATTTTTTATTTTTTTATTGCATGATCTTTGGGGAAAGGCAGTCCGTTTCAGGCTTTTTTTGAAGTCCAGTCCATAGGTTCCGACGTCCGGAACGAGTGATTGGCCGGCAATCCATTATATATGGGCAGAAGGCTGGAATGAGATGCAATAATTCGGCAGGGCCAGGGAAGACTGGTTGAAAACATTTCTTCGCCTTCCCGGTGGCATTCCCTCCCACGATACATTTAACCGCGTGTTTTCCGCGCTGAACCCTGAAGAGTTGGAAGGCTGTTTTATGGACTGGACGCGCCCGGTTGCTGATTTATGCGAAAATGAAGTTATAGCCATAGACGGTAAAAGCATGTGTGGGAGCCACAATTCGGGCAGGAAGAGCGTCGTCTGCATGGTCAGCGCATGGGTGGAAAAGAATCATATTGTGTTGAGTCAGGCAAAAGTCGAAGAAAAGAACAATGAAATAACAGCCATTCCCAAATTGCTTGAGTTGCCGGTACTCAAAGGGTGCATTGTGACGACAGGCACCATGGACTGCCAGAAAAATATAGCCTCTAAGATCATAGAAAAAGAAGCTGATTACCTGTTGGCTCTCAAAGGTAACCGAGGCAGTCTCGTGGAGCAGATGGAAGATTCTTTTCGTTTTCTACCGGTAAATGCCTTTGATGAGGAATCAGATTACGGACATGGCAGGGTGGAAAACCGCAGATGTTCGGTTATAAACGACCTTTCCCCGATAGAATCCAAAGAAGAATAGACAGGATTGAAGAGCCTGATAAAAATAGAATCGGAACGTTATATCAAAAGCGCCAGCAAGATGAAAAATGAAATCCGCCTTTATATCAGCAACCTTCAAGCCGATGCCGAATTAATAAACCGATCGGTACGTGCCCGTTGGGGAGTTGAGAACTCTTTGCATTGGGTACTTGATGTAGGATTCAATGAGGATAACAGCCGTAAGGGAACCAGATTTGCCGTACAGAACTGTTCGCTGCTCAACAGGATCGCACTGAACCTGCTGAAAAACGAAAAAACGATGGTGCTGTAAAAAGCATGCTGCTGTAAATAATGAGTAATCAGGTAATGAATTTGTATTTTTGTAAATGCAAATAAAAATCACACTCCATTGCCCCGATTGCCAAAGCGCAAAGATAAAAAAGAATGACAGGAAATCGTATGGAAAGCAAAATTATTTGTGCAAGGAGTGTGAACGACAGTTTATTGGAAACCATGCATTGAAGTATAAAGGGTGTCATTCTTCCCTGACACAAAAGATATTATTGATGCCTGTTCGCGGCACAGGCATTAGGGATATCGCTGAGATTGAGAACATCAGCATCAAAAAAGTATTGTCGGTGTTGGTACGCTCCCGGCATATGATCCGGCCAAAGCAACCGTATTATGATTGTTTGGAAGTAGATGAGTTTTGGATTTATGTGGGGAAGAAGAGCAACAGGGTTTGGCTCATCTATGCCTGCCACAGGGACAGCGGCGAAATCGTAGCGTTTGTTTGGGGCAAACGGGATTTGAAAACAGCAAAAGAGTTGAAGAAGAAAATGTCTGATTTGGGCGTAAACTATGGAAGTATAGCCACCGATGACCGGGATAGCTTCGTGAGCGCATTCAAGAGCGAAAACCATCTTACAGGGAAGAAACATACCGTTGGAACAGAGAGGCATAATTGTCGGCTGAGGCATCGTATCCTCAGGGCATTCCGTAAAACCTGCTGTTTTTCAAAAAAGTTGTTGAACCATTTGAAAGCTTTCAATCTCACTTTCTTTTACATCAATTTCGGTTTTGTCTAAGTCAGCATACTTTAGAGAACACCACCAAAATTTATTCTTATTTTACTGTTTTATTCCGAAATATTTACTTTATTTGCATGGCGAAAGTGAATTATGGAGACTATGACGGAGAATTTGTATATCATGCAAACTGGGAATAAAGAAAATAAATATAAAGCGCTGGTTCCTCAGATAGCGGCGTTAGTCCATGCGGAAAAGGATCCGATTGCCAATCTTGCCAATATATCGGCAGCAATACATCAGACCTTCGGATTTTTCTGGGTGGGATTTTATTTAGTAAAAGAAAACGAACTTGTATTGGCGCCGTTCCAGGGGCCTGTCGCATGTACGCGAATAAAACATGGAAAAGGCGTATGCGGAACAGCGTGGGAGACTGCGGAAACAATTATTGTATCGGATGTAAATAAATTTCCCGGACATATCGCTTGCAGCACCGAATCCAAGTCCGAAATTGTTGTCCCGCTCTTTTCCGGTAGCAATGTTACCGGCGTACTTGATATCGACAGTGACAAGTTAAACGACTTCGACGAAACAGACAAAGTATACCTTGAAGAAATTTGTAAAATCATTGAATAGCGCTATCCGATACAGGATTACGGCGTTTCGTAACACGTTTGTAACAAAACGATAAAGGAAACTTAATATGTCCGTAATAATAGCTTAACAAGGACAGCCGATATTTGCATCATCAAAAGTGATTGAATTAGGCAATAGAATTGTTTAGGTTTTGTTCCGGATTATGAACTTTTTTATTTACCGGAGGTTTACAAATAGGATGAGTTAACTATAAATTGTTTTAAGGTAACTAACTGATGTTTTTAGATACAGAATACTATTATAAATACCGCACTGTTTATTAACAACAGCAACAGGAGTCGCATACCGTGAGGTACGCGGCTTTTTTTTAGTTCGCCCGGCAGGGGCGACTGCTATAGGGTGTAAATTCCGAACGAGCCCTGATAGTGGGAATCGTTAGCCGAAAGCAAGGGTGTCCATCGCGAGGTGGAATTCGAAGGAAGTGTGAGGCAAAGTTTCGGCTCTACGGACAGAAAGTGATTATAAGGCTGCTCATGGAGGACAAGTTTGCTAAACAAAACG
>JAISEJ010000038.1 GCA_031264155.1 Tannerella sp.
ACCGGGAGGTGTTTTTTGTTTATTTATAGTTGTTGGTTATAAATTTTTCATTACCTTTGCGACCGCTTTACGTAATCGCTGTCGGGAATAAGTGTTACCCGTTATGTTGCGTCTTGTTGGATTTTAAACATATAAAGAGCTATAAACAATGGATTTAATTAAAGTTGCAGAAGAAGCGTTTGCTACCGGAAAGGAGCATCCTGCATTCAACAGTGGTGATACGATTACCGTATCTTATCGTATCAAAGAGGGTAATAAGGAGCGTATACAGCAATATCGCGGCGTCGTTATACGCATTTCGGGTCATGGGGTAAAAAAGCGTTTTACCGTGCGCAAGATTTCCGAAAACATAGGTGTTGAGAGGATTTTTCCTATTGAATCGCCTTTTATAGAAAGCATTGTTCTTAATAAGAGAGGTAAAGTTCGCCGTACAAAATTATATTATCTGCGTAAACTTACAGGAAAGAAAGCCCGCATCAAAGAAAAGAGGATTTCTTCCTGATTCATTGGCGGGATGTGATGAAAAAAGACAGGGTTATCCGGATTCCGGGTAATCCTGTCTTTTTTGCACTTTGAATTACATATTCCACTTACAAAACACTTATGCATTATGTCCAATCCGTATTTCCGGTTTAAGCAATTCACCGTATGGCACGATAAATGTGCGATGAAAGTCGGGACGGACGGCGTTTTACTTGGCGCCTGGGTTCCGGTGGCAGACAACGTGACGCGTTCCGTCCTGGACGTCGGCGCCGGAACGGGACTCGTCGCTCTGATGATCGCACAGCGAAACACGGAGGCGGAAATTGATGCGGTTGAAATCGACAAAGATGCTTGCATACAGGCTTCCGAAAACGTCGAAAAGTCACCGTTTAAAAACAGGATAAAAGTCATACACCAATCATTTCCCGAATATGCGATTGCAAAAAAATACGACCTGATCGTTTCGAATCCTCCGTTTTTCGCACATTCGCTGAAAAGTCCGGATCAAAAAAGAAATGCGGCACGCCATAATGACACGCTTCCGCTCCGGCTGCTGATCGGACACGCAACGAAAATGTTATCCGAATACGGGCGGATAGCCCTTATCCTACCCGCTCAACTCTCCGAAGAACTTGATTTTATAATAGCCACGCACGGATTATACCAAATCCGCCGTACGGACGTCATTTCGGCAGAAGGGTTAATATCCAAGCGGTTCCTGATCGAACTATCCTCCAAAAACCTCCCGGGAAAAAGACTGGCGACGGATACGCTCGTTCTGGAAACAAACGAACGGAAACGAACCTTGCAATATCAGGAATTGACTAAAGATTTTTACCTGTAAAAAAGTTAAGAATTTTTACCCGCGAGGCTGCCGGCAAGCTCCGAAAGACCGGGCAACCGGTCTTCGAAAAACCGGAAAACCTCATTCAGACGCCGTTGCACATCTTCCACAAACGAAAAGCTCTCCGGTGTAAAAACGCTAATCGCCGAACTTATCACGGAGATATTTATCTCTTCCGGTTCCATGACCGGTTCCCCGTCGATATGCATGACTCCCGCCTTCTGCCGCACGATCTGTGCTTCCTTTGCGCGGATCGTTTTTATTTTACTGTTTTTATCAATCGTCTTCGTAAACAACTGCAAGGCCAGGGGGCCTATGTCCAGCGCATTAAACGGCGACAATATCGTTATGTCAATCTTGCCGTCATTGATCTCGGCGTTCGGAGCGATAAACGCATTATTACCGTATTGCGAGGCATTTGCACACGTTATAAGAAAAGCCTTTTCCTTGATCGTATGATTATTAATGTTCAGTTCGTAAGCTTCGGGCTTGTAATCGAGATAATTCCCGATAATATCTTTTATATAAGTCAGGGAGCCGCGATGCTTCTCTTTCGCAAACTCCTTACTTATCGTCGCATCAAAGCCCACTCCGCAGGTACAGAAAAACAATCGTTCATTGGCTTTGCAAGCGTCAATTATCGCGGTATGCCCCGAAAATACAACATCAACGGCGCTTTTCGCATCCATCGGTATATTAAGTTCACGTGCGAGGCCATTACCCGACCCCTTCGGTATGATTCCCAGCACGACGTCCGAATAAAGTAAATTCCGGGCAACTTCGTTCACCGTCCCGTCGCCACCCACTGCGATCACGCAATCCGCGCCGTCGTCCATGGCTTTCAGCGTAAGTTCCCTTACGTGACCGGCATACTCGCTATACTTGATATTCGCGGATATACCCTTTTCGAGACAACTCGACACGATCATCTCCGGGATTTTATCTTTCGATCCGGTACCGGAGACAGGGTTAATAATCGCATATACTTTTTTTAACTCCTTTTTCATTCACAATTAATTTGACGGCAAAAATACAATATTAGTGATAAAAAATATATGCATATCACTTCTTTTTATTACTTTTGCAAAGATTTTACGATTCCGATTAAATACAATAATACAACTCCAATTGAATATGAACATATTAAGAGACAAACTTGCAAAATACGATGTTCCTCAGAAAGCGAAAGAGGCTGGAATATATCCCTATTTCCGTGAAATAGAAAGCGACCAGGACACCGAAGTCGTTATCAGCGGAAAAAAGGTGTTGATGTTCGGT
>JAISEJ010000063.1 GCA_031264155.1 Tannerella sp.
AAACGTTATAGAGCCCAAAATACCATACCACGGAAACTGTTTGAATCCGTTCATTGACTGTGCTTGAAAAATATTGATGATAATTAACAAAATAAATTTGGAATAATCATAGAATTCGGGCAATTTCACGGTGCATCGCAACTGTTTTTACGGGATGACGATGCTGATAATGTCGCTCCAAGGGCCTTTGACGCCGCGGGTGTTGACCCACCGGCCGGCAAGGTGGAGCCATTTGCTGCGCTCGTGGCCGCTGCGGGTGATGCGCACGGGAGAGCGGGTGGCCAGGACGTTTTCGTGAAGCGCCGTCCAGTCTGCGGGCGGGACGGGGCTGTCGGTGATGATCATGCTGATTTCGATGGTCTTTACGCCTCGCGGCTTGCCGCGTCCGGCTACCCTGCGGAACTTGACCTCGATGACGCCGCCTGTCTTGGGTGCGGGCTCAAGTTCGGGCGCTTCCGTCGGATCGGGCGCGGGGGTGGGATGACGGTCGTGAACGGGCAGGTCCATGGCCTTCAGCTCGTCGTCGCTGACGTTCGGGTTTTTAATCAAATGTCCCTGGATAAAGGGGCGTCCTACGGCTTCGAGGTTCGCGCGCATCAGATTGCGTTTGGCAATGGCGGCGGAGGTTCGGGTTTCAGCGTTCTCGGAAATGAGAATGGCGGCGTCAAAGGCGGCGATCGGAGCGTCAAGCTTGAGGATGGCTGCCTGCGAGATGTCCCAGCGGGAATAGTTCTTGTATGCCTGTGCGCGGATGTTGCGCATCTTGTTCAGGAACTCATACGGATTGGATGGTAAATAATCATTTCCCATAAGTCATTTAATTTTAAGTTATTATTGATAATATAGATTGTTTTTGGAAGTCTAAAGGAGTTCCTTTAAGGTCTAAAGGAGTTCCTTTAAAGTCTCCAAGGATACTTTGAGCGTTTACAGGGATACCGGGAAGGTTTTTCCCTTGAAAAAAGGAGTGCCGGACGCCGGATAAAGTTCTTAAATTACTGAAATTAAGGAGTTTACCCCCCCCCCACAGGGTGTTTAAATCTGTTAATGCGGCGGCGTCCACCCTTTTCCCTTATGGAAAGCGGCGGCCGGAAGGCGGGGTCGTATAGGATTGTGTTTTCTTGCATCTTTTATTTTGAACAGCTAATTGTGTTTTAAAATATCGCGTCAAATTTACGGATAAGTTTTCAACTGTGCAATAGTTGGAACAGTTAAAAATGAGATTTTTTTTGCAGGGGCATGACGGTTTCGATTTATGCCGTATATACATATATATATATATATGTATTGATCTTCGCGAGGCCATCGGGACTGCCGGCCGGCATGGCAGCGACAGGGTATACCCTGACCTTTAGACTCTCAAAGAGTTCCTCCGGAAAAAGCGATTGAAATCATTAAAAGGCACATCCGTACACGGTCAGCTAAAGTAAAACAAGGCGGCAATTACCGAACCGATTACAAGTATAAGCAGGATTATTTTGGGAATACTCCACGGACGCTGGCCAAAGACCTGCCCGGTACGGCCATTGACGACAAAAACATACGATTTGCCCTTATAGCGGTAAGCGCTTAACCACACAGGCAGGAGCACATGCTTAAACTTCACGCCGGAGTATGCCGTTCTTTGCAGATGCACACGCTGTTGACTGCCGCCTATTTCCGAACGCACAAGCGCAGAAATATATGATTCCATTTGCTTTTTTGCCTGGGGATAACAGTCTTTGAAATCTTTTTGATACAGTTCCGTCAAAAACCCCTGCACGAACTGCTCTTTATATGCAACATAATTTCGCTTGTCCCAGTTTACAAGCGCTCCCGACAAATCGGGAGGCAAACTGCCGGATGCCGGCACAAGTACATCATCAAACGAATGATGCACCGTTCCCGAAACCGGATACCAGTCCGTAACCGTATGGGTTACCGGTTTCCCGTTACTTCTCCCGGTAACCTGACGGGTTACGCCCCGTTCTCCCTTATAAACGGTAACCGTATCCGCGTCATACGTCCAGTAAGGCAGATACATGCCTTTCATCCGCTCTTCCGCCGACAGTTCTTTTGAAAACCCGGAAGGTGCAAGCCAGCGCGAAGAAACCCATTTCAGGAAACTCACGTCACACTGTTTCTTTCCGACTTTAAAGGGAAGTATATATTCAGGCTTCCACGACCGGCGCATAACCGATTCTTTTAATACGACAGGCGTTCCGCAGAAAGCGCACGTGAAAGAAGTAATATTCTCGGGAAAGGTTGTCTGTGCACCGCACTGACCGCAAGTAACTTCCGCAACAAGCGTCTCCGTCCTGCCCAACATTTCGGGATGTTCCGACCATTCGAGAAAATCATGTTCCTCGACCTCTGCCGGCGTAAGGTCAAGCGCCACTTCCGTACCGCAATACCGACAGACAAGCAACTCGTTTTCGGGAGAATAAACAAGTATGCCCCCGCACGAAGGGCATTTACTCTGTACGGTGTCACCCGTTTTTATCATGCTAAGCTGTGTAACATCTTGCCTTGCATCCATAGCCTGTCATTACCGTTCATGATACGGGAGGCGGCGGTGGCGGAACAGAACCAAACAGTTGCGACAGTTCCGCAACGGCAGATGCGGCCTCCCAAGCCGTCATGCCCTGAGACCAAACGTACGACTGCGGCATAAACCGGCCTTGCATTGCCATTTGTTGCAATTGCGACAAATCAAAAGGCCCGGTCTGTTGCCCGTTTACAGCCACATAATACATTTTCTGTTGCGGTACCGGAGAAGGAGTTGCCGTTTGTTGCGCAGTCTGCTGTCCCTGTTGATTCATCATCTGCTGCGCCATTTGTCCGGCCATGGCAAAACCCATTCCCATTCCCATAGCATCACCCGCAGGCGAACCGCCGCCGGCCGGGTTTTCCGCCCCGGCTTTCAGCGAATCGGCAAACTGAAACTGGGTGTATTTCCCCATATCACCAATAATGCCCATGCTTGTTCGCTTATCGAGCGCCTGCTCCACCTCTTCCGGCAGAGAGACATTTTCTACAAGAAATTTAGTGATATCAATGCCTAATTCTTCAAAATCAGCATGAAGGCTATTCTGCAGAGCTGCGGAAAATTCATTGAGATTGGAAGCGATATCCAAAACTGCGATTTTCGATTCTCCCAAATGATCCGTAAACTTGGTGATGATAAAATTACGCAACTGTTCCCGAATCCCCTCCGTTGTAAAAACGCCGTCCGTACCGGCTACATTTTTTATAAATTTGGCAGGATCGCCGTTCACTTTGAAGCAATATGTTCCGAACGCACGCATACGAACAGGCCCAAATTCGGGATCACGCAGCATGATCGGGTTTTTTGTACCCCACTTGAGGTTCAGGAATTGCTTTGTATTAACAAAGTACACTTCTACCTTAAACGGAGAGTTAAAGCCATATTTCCAACCCCTGAGCGTAGACAGCACCGGCATGTTCGCCGTAGTAAGTTCATAGCGTCCGGGCTGATAAATATCGGCAAACCGGCCCTGATCGACCAGTACGGCAACCTGCGTCTCGCGTACCGTCAGCTGCGCACCGTTCTTTATCTCGTTCTGATAACGGGGGAAACGCCATGCTATCGTGTCCTGCGTATCGTCCAGCCATTCTATAATGTCTATAAATTCATTAAATGCTTTTTCTTTAATTTTACCGAATAAACCCATAAGATATTGTTTTAAGAATGAAGAATATATAATATGAAAACTTCCTGGAGGGCAGAGAAAACTTTCTCAGAGGGCCGGGAAAACAAACTGTTATATCTTGATTATTTCGCATCATTTAATTATTAATTACGAACGCAATATTAGATATTTTATTGGAAATACCAAACCTTTTTAACAATGTTTCATACAATTGTTTAACTAAACCTCATTATCTTTGCAGCAATCAAATATCTAAAGTAAATATTATGTCAAAAAAATTCTTATTATCCTGCCTCCTGACGATAGTTGTAAACGGATGGATGAATGCGCAGGAATGGAGTAAAGAAGATTCAATATGGCTTAAAAGCATAATTGAAGGCGATGAAGATATAAAAATCAATGAAAACACCCGGAAAGCGATTGAAGAAGGGCTTTTAGTCGTACCGTCGTGGATGAAAAATGCCGAAAATGAAATAAAGAGGATTGAAATATTAAAAAATTTGAGGGAGACCGAAGTGCCTGATTCCGTCAGGATTCAAAGTATTGACCCGTATTCCATGCCCCCTGCCGTTTTCGCGCTGTATGTATTATATATGAATAAGATTGATTCGATAAATAGCAGCCAGACATGTATGCTCACTGACAAGGATCGGCAAAAGCTTGAAGATTTTGTACCTCCCGAAACCAGAATCGGCGCTTATGTATCAAGCACGACCGGCGGTATCGGCGGATTGGATTTCAATCATCTTTTAAGCATGGTGTTTAGCCCGACATACAGAAGGTTCGCACACAATGCAAAACATGCTACCGCATATAAAAATTATTACGACGAAGAGGCAATACGACCCATTAGTTTCACGGAACGCGAACGCAGGCAACTGCGTCAGTCGCTAAGGAATATCAAAGTTTCGAGCGACATAATGCCGGGTCAAAAAAAATTTAACGGTATCGACAATTAAAACCGGGACGCATCAAATTCAAAAAAACACAATCATATTCATCGTTATACAACTTTTTTTTCATACTTTTGCACGTCAATTTAACGCAAATTACACGAAAAAACGATGAATATATCTTATAATTGGTTGAAGGATTATCTGTCATTTGACATGAATCCTAATGAAATAGCATCCGCTCTTACATCAATAGGCCTGGAAACGGGTTCGGTAGAAGAAGTACAAACAATTAAAGGAGGCCTTGAAGGTTTAATCACAGGCGAAGTATTGACTTGTGCGGATCATCCCGACTCCGACCACCTTCATCTCACAACCGTCAATATCGGCGCAGGCGAACCGCTACGTATCGTTTGCGGTGCGCCGAACGCAGCTGCCGGCCGGAAAGTGATCGTTGCAACGGTAGGAACCACATTGTACGACGGTGACAAAGAAATAAAAATCAAAAAGAGCAAAATCCGCGGACAGGAATCTTTCGGCATGATCTGTGCCGAAGATGAGATAGGCATCGGAACAGACCATTCGGGTATCATTGTGCTCCCGGACGATACGCCGGTCGGCATACCTGCAAAAGAATATTACAAAATAGAAAATGATTACATCCTCGAAACGGATATCACGCCTAATCGCGTAGACGGAACTTCTCACTTGGGGATTGCACGCGATTTGGCAGCATACCTCAAACAGGCGGGAAAACAATACGACTTTAAAAAGCCGTCCGTAGAAGCATTCCGCATTGACGATCCGTCGCCGGCTATCTCCGTAGACGTGAAAAACGCCGAAGCCTGTATCCGCTATTCGGGAGTAACCATAAAGGGCGTTACGATTAAAGAAAGCCCGGAATGGATGAAAAACCGCTTAACGGCGATCGGATTACGCCCGATAAACAATGTTGTCGACATAACAAATTATGTTTTGCACGAACTGGGACAACCGCTGCACGCTTTCGACGCCGGAAAAATCAAAGGTAATAAAGTCGTAGTTAATACGGTACCCGAAGGAACGAAATTTATTACGCTGGACGGCGTCGAGCGGACATTGACAAGCCGCGATCTGATGATCTGCAACATCGACGAGCCAATGTGTATCGGCGGCGTATTCGGAGGCCTCGATTCCGGAGTCACGGAAAACACAAAAGATATTTTCCTCGAATCCGCATGTTTCAATCCGACATGGATACGCAAGACGGCGCGTCGCTTCGGCCTCAGTACCGACTCTTCTTTCCGCTTCGAACGCGGACTTGATCCCAACGGGACGACCTATGTGCTTAAACGTGCAGCGCTCTTGATACAAGAGCTTGCCGGGGGGAAAATAACGGGGGATATTCAGGATGTCTACCCTCATAAAGTAGAACCATTCAGCGTAAGCGTAACCTGGAACAAAATAAATACACTCATCGGCAAAGAAATCCCTATTGATACAATAAAAAGCATTTTATCGTCATTAGAAATCGAAATAGCATCGGAAACGCCGGAAGGACTGTCTTTACGCGTACCGGTATATCGATACGATGTACGGCGTGACGTGGATGTTATCGAAGATATATTGCGTATCTACGGATACAACAACGTCGAATTTAGCGATCATATCCGTTCGACACTAAGTTATCAGACGGCGACCGATAAAAGCTACAAGCTGGAAAATATTATTTCCGAACAGCTATGCGGAGCCGGATTTAACGAGATATTAAACAATTCCCTGACGCGCTCCGCTTATTACGACGACCTGTCCGCATATCCTGCGGCAAACTGCGTGATGCTTATGAACCCGTTGAGCGCGGATCTGAACGCTATGCGTCAGACACTACTTTTCGGCGGACTTCAGAATGTGGAGTTCAATATAAAACACAAGCATAAAAACATCCGTTTCTTCGAATTCGGAAACTGCTATACATGCAATGAAGGTAACCGGAAAGAAGGTGAATCCCTCTCGGTATACAAAGAGGAATACCGTCTCGGATTATGGATCTCCGGCAACCGCGTCGAAAACAATTGGGCGCATCCCGATGAAAAATCATCCGTTTATGAGTTGAAAGCGCATATTGATAACATCATGTTGCGGTTAGGAATAACGGCGGAAAAGCTTATCCGGGAACATTCGGATAATGACGTTTACAGTTCGGGAATGAGAATCGTAACACCGTCGGGGTGCATTTTGGGTACATACGGCATTGTCAGTCGCAAAATACTGAAAACGATGGATATCGAAAATGAAGTCTATTATGCGGAACTTTCATGGGATGCATTGATCAAAGAAACGAAAAAACACCGGATTACATTTGGGGATATCCCTAAATTCCCCGACGTCAAAAGAGATCTTGCCCTGCTTATTGATAAGAACGTGACATTTGCCGATATAAAGAAAATTGCATCGGACAGCGAACGCAAACTATTGAAGGATGTGATACTGTTCGACGTATACGAAGGCAAGAATCTTATGCCGGGCAAGAAATCCTATGCCGTAAGTTTTTATTTGCAAGACAAGGAAAAAACTCTTAATGACAGGCAAATAGATACGATCATGTCAACCATACAAAAAAATCTTGAGGATAAACTTGGGGCACAACTGAGATAAACATTTTATAAAACATACAATCATATAACATATTATGGGAAGAGCGTTTGAATACAGAAAGGCAAGGAAAATGAAACGATGGGGCAACATGGCCCGCGTTTTCACTAAATTAGGAAAAGAAATAACGATTGCTGCCAAATCCGGAGGGCCGGATCCCGAAACAAATCCCCGCTTACGTGTGCTGATGCAAACGGCAAAAAAAGAAAACATGCCGAAAGAAAATGTGGAACGCGCTATAAAAAAAGCCACTTCCAAAGATTTCACGGATTACAAAGAAATGAATTACGAAGGATATGGTCCGTTCGGCATTGCCGTTTTCGTGGAAACGGCAACCGACAATACCACTCGCACAGTCGCAAACGTACGCAGCTATTTCAATAAACACGGCGGCTCACTCGGCACATCCGGTTCGTTGGAGTTTCTATTCGATCACAAGTGCGTATTTCATATCGTTAAAAAAGAAGGCCTGCCCCTGGAAGATCTTGAACTTGAACTCATTGATTACGGTGTGGACGAAGTGGAAGAAGACGAAGGCGAAATCATCCTGTACGGAGATTTTGCGCAAAACTCGACCATACAGAAATACCTCGAAGACAATGAATACGAAATCACATCAAGCGAGTTCGTCCGCATACCGAACGACGTAAAAGAGGTGACGCCGGAACAACGGGAATCGATCGAAAAACTAATCGAAAAGATTGAAGAAGATGATGATGTCCAGAACGTTTTCCACAACATGAAGGAAGACGATTCCGACGACTAAAGGTATAATGATTCCGCCCCCCCCCCTGTCCCTCCGTCGGATGGATAAACCCGACAGATGAGCAATGTGCGGACACAATGCCGTATATATATAGTGGAAAACAAACAACCAACCTGATTACAATAGGCGACCCGTTTATTAATATACAATATGAAAATGATATGCCGCAGACAGGACTGTTTAAAAACATTCCTTTAGTACCCAAAGGCGA
>JAISEJ010000076.1 GCA_031264155.1 Tannerella sp.
CCGTCAGGGCACACATATCAATAGAAAACCGGTTCAAATCACAACGAAAACCTCGTCGAGGTTTCATCTATGAATGTCCTGACGGACATTTGGTATAGAGCCAAAAAAGAATTAACCAAAAAACATTTCCCTGCATAATCGCGAAATTCAAAAAAAGGATTATCTTTGCTGCCGACTGAAATAGGACAGGTTGGTTGCCGGCAGGCAGGCGCTTGTTAGTAATTTTAAATATATGTACATATGAAAACATTTATGGACGAAAATTTCCTGTTAGAGACACAGACAGCGCAGGAATTGTATCACAATCATGCGGCTAAAATGCCGATTATTGATTATCATTGTCATTTAGTACCGAAAATGGTTGCCGATGACCATAAGTTTAAATCCATCACGGAGATTTGGCTCGGCGGCGACCACTACAAATGGCGCGCCATGCGAACGAACGGCATTGACGAACGCTACTGTACGGGCAATGACACTTCGGACTGGGAAAAATTTGAAAAATGGGCGGAAACCGTCCCCTATACAATGCGTAACCCGCTTTACCACTGGACGCACCTCGAACTGAAAACCGCCTTCGGAATAACGAAACTGTTAAGTCCCAAAACCGCAAAGGAAATATTCGACGAATGTAATGAAAAATTAGCGCAACGGGAATATTCCGCCCGCGGAATGATGCGCCGTTACAACGTACAGGTTGTCTGCACTACCGACGACCCCATTGATTCCCTCGAGCACCATATCCGCACGCGGAAAAGCGGATTTGAAATAAAAATGCTCCCTACATGGCGCCCCGACAAAGCCATGGCGGTAGAATCGCCAACACACTTCCGCGCTTATATGGAGAAACTTTCCGAAGCAAGCGGCATAACGATTTCTTCTTTCGACGATGTTGTAGAAGCTTTACGCAAGCGCCATCTGTTCTTTGAGGAACAGGGATGTAAACTTTCCGACCACGGGATTGAGGAGTTTTACGCGGAAGACTATACCGAAGCCGAAATAAAGGCGATATTCAACAAAGTTTACGGAGGTGCAACGCTCACAAATGAAGAAATACTGAAATACAAATCGGCGATGCTGATCATCTTCGGGGAAATGGACGCCGAAACAGGCTGGACACAACAGTTTCACTACGGCGCCATACGCGACAACAACACTAAAATGTTCCGGCAATTAGGGCCTGACACGGGTTTTGACTCTATCGGGGAGTTTAATACCGCCAAAACCATGTCGAAATATTTCGATAAACTTAACAGCGCCGGAAAACTGACAAAAACGATTCTTTATAACCTGAATCCCTGTGCAAACGAAGTAATAGCAACGATGATCGGCAATTTTCAGGATGGCGTGACGGCAGGCAAGATGCAATTCGGTTCCGGATGGTGGTTCCTCGACCAGAAAAACGGAATGGAAAAACAGATGAACGCACTGTCGGTACTCGGACTGTTAAGTCGTTTTGTCGGCATGTTGACCGATTCGCGCAGTTTCCTGTCATATCCCCGCCACGAATATTTCCGCCGCACACTCTGCAATCTTCTTGGCAACGATGTGGAAAGCGGACTGCTCCCGGCTTCGGAAACAGGCTTTATCGGACAAATGGTGGAAAACATAAGCTATTATAACGCAAGAGATTTTTTCAGGTTTTAGATTTAGTATAAGGATAAAATACAATAAACAGAACTATGGACAAAAAAGTAGTAACATTCGGAGAAATCATGTTACGGTTGGCAACGCCGGGTTATCTGCGGTTCTCGCAGGCGAACAAATACAGTGCAACGTTCGGAGGAGGCGAAGCCAACGTTGCCGTATCACTTGCCAACTACGGCATAAAAGCGGATTTCGTGACGCGTCTCCCTAAAAATGACATTGCAGAAGCTTGCATTATGAATCTGCGATCCCATAATGTGCGCGCAAACAATATCATCCGCGGAGGCGACCGCGTGGGCATTTACTTTCTGGAAACAGGAGCCGTGTCGCGCGCATCGAAAGTCGTGTACGACCGCGCCGGTTCTTCCATAGCGACCATCGAAAAAGGCATGATCAACTGGAAAGAAGTATTCGAAGGCGCACAATGGTTCCACTGGACAGGCATAACACCCGCCTTATCACAAGGTGCGGCGGATGTCTGCCTCGAGGCGGTGAAAACAGCTAATGAAATGGGAATAACGGTATCATGCGACCTTAATTACCGCAAAAACCTGTGGAAATACGGAAAAACGTCCGCCGAAGTGATGCCGGCGCTCGTCGAAGGTTGCGACGTCATCCTCGGCAATGAAGAAGACTGCGAAAAGGTATTCGGCATCAAGCCGGAAGGATTCGACGTCACGTCAACCGGCGGCGAGGTGAATGCCGCCGAATTTGAATCCGTATGCACACAAATGATAAAGAAATTCCCCCGTTGCAAAAAAATGATTGTCACGCTACGCGGGGCTATAAACGCAAATCACAATACATGGGGCGGCGTTCTTTACTCCGACGGCACACTGAAAGAATCAAAACGCTACGACATAACGCATATCGTAGACCGTGTCGGAGGCGGCGACTCGTTCATGGGCGGACTGATTTACGGACTGATAACATATCCGGCAGACGACCGGCGGGCGCTCGACTTCGCCGTCGCAGCCTCCTGCCTGAAACATACGGTATACGGCGATTTCAATCTTGTGACAGTCGCAGAAGTAGAAAATCTGATGAAAGGCGACGGCTCGGGACGTGTATCAAGGTAATAAATATTAACTTTTTAATTATATATTATGAATAATTTATCTCAATCATCGGGAAGAATAACAAACTATCGTTGGGTAATATGTGCAATGCTGTTCTTTGCAACAACAATTAACTACTTGGACAGACAAGTATTATCATTGACGTGGGATGAGTTTATCAAGCCCGAATTTCACTGGAATGAATCTCATTATGGAACGATCACCTCTGTTTTCTCAATCGTATACGCCATTTGCATGCTTTTCGCAGGAAGATTTGTGGAATGGATGGGAACGAAAAAAGGTTTCCTCTGGTCTATCGGCGTATGGAGTGTAGGCGCCTGTCTGCACGCTGTCTGCGGCACCGTTACCGAATCGTATGTGGGTTTGCATAATGCTGCCGAGTTGGCTGCTGCAACCGGCGATGTAGCGGTGCTTATCGCTACTTTCAGTATGTGGAGTTTCCTGGCTGCCCGCTGTATCCTGGCGCTTGGCGAAGCCGGAAACTTTCCGGCGGCGATCAAGGCCACTGCCGAATATTTCCCGAAGAAAGACCGCGCTTATGCAACCTCCATCTTCAACTCCGGAGCTTCTATCGGCGCACTGTTTGCACCCTTGTCCATTCCGCCCCTGGCCAAATATTTCGGATGGGAAATGGCTTTTATCATCATCGGTGTACTCGGTTTTATCTGGATGGGATTTTGGGTGTTCCTATACAATAAACCCGAAAAATGCAAACATGTCAACTGCGCGGAACTTGAATACATCGAACAGGACAAACACGAAACCTCCGTCGATGCCGCCTCCGGCGAGAAGGAAGCTAAAGTGCCTTTCCTGAAATGTTTTACCTACAAACAAACCTGGGCTTTTGCCGCAGGCAAATTCATGACGGACGGCGTATGGTGGTTTTTCCTTTTCTGGACGCCTTCGTATCTGAGTACGCAGTTCGGTATCAAAACGTCCGAAGGACTGGGTATGGCGCTCATTTTCACCCTTTATGCCATTGTCACCGGTCTTTCCATTCTGGGCGGCAAGCTGCCTACCATTTTCATCAACCGTAGCGGACAGAATCCTTATGCGGCGCGGATGAAAGCCATGCTGATCTTCGCCTTCTTTCCACTTTGCGTGTTGCTGGCTCAACCGCTCGGCATGGAATTTGCGGAAATGGGCAAAAATGCAGCGTGGATTCCGGTGTTGCTTATTTCGATTGGCTGCGCCGCTCACCAGGCATGGAGCGCCAACCTGTTTTCTACCATCGGCGACATGTTCCCGAAAGGCGCCATTGCTACCATCACCGGTATCGGAGGCATGGCAGGGGGCGTCGGTTCCATGATTTTGCAGAAAAGCGCAGGCAATCTCTTTGTTTTTGCATCCGGAACCACCATGGTAGACGGTAAAGAAGTTGAAATGACACAGAATTTATTGGAACAGGGCGCTCTGTTCGTTCGTCCGGCTATGGAGTTTATGAGCTTCAGTGGCAAACCGGCAGGATATTTCGTTATTTTCTGTATCTGCGCTGTTGCTTACCTGATAGGATGGGTTATCATGAAAACATTAGTCCCCAGGTACAAACTTATCGAAATTTAGAAATAACATGCAGCGGAGACGGATGACTTATTCAAAAGGAAATCTATTCCGCTGCATATCCATTATTTATAAATATAAACTCATCAATTATGAAAAAGATTGTTATTGTTCTAACGGCTTTGTTTATGACTTTATCAAACGTTTATTCACAGGAACTGCAGGCAATCAAGCTCAACAGCCCGAACAAATCCCGCGGCTCTGCAGTAATGAAAGCACTCTCCGATAGACATTCGGACCGGGAGTATGACACGAAAGATATCTCCTTACAGGACTTGTCGGACTTATTATGGGCGGCGAACGGCGTGAACCGCAGCAACGGAAACCGGACGGCTCCCTCGGCGATGAACCGCCAGGAAATTGACGTGTACATAGTACGCGAAGACGGGACATACCTGTACGACGCCGCAGGCAACACACTGAAGCCGCTCTCGAAGGGCGATTACCGGAAAGCCGTCGCCAGCGGACAGGATTTTGCGGCAACGGCGCCCGTATGCATCGTCCTTGTAGCCAATCTCGAAAAACTCGGGGATCCCGCGAGCGAGCAGACCCGTCTCATCGCCGCGATGGATGCGGGGATTGTTTGCCAGAACATCAATGTGTTCTGTTCGGCGGCAGGCCTGTCGACCGTGCCTCGCGCCACGATGGATAAGGACGAGCTTACGAAAGCGTTTAAGTTGACGGACAAGCAATATATAATGCTTAACAATCCGGTAGGATATCCCAAGAAATAAATATTCTCCACCAGAATGCCGATATTATTTATTGCACTGTTAGTAAGTTACCTGCTCGGTAACTTTTACATATTTGTCCGGGGGTTACAGGCCCTCGGGCAAATTTCTTTTGTTTTTAAATGGGGGTATAGCCTGGTATACTGGATGGGGGCGCTGATGCTTCTTGCCATATTTGCGCTCCGCAGTTCCAGGCACATACCTTTTTCCGTAGGGCAGATATTGTTTCACGTCGGTTCGGGATGGCTTGTGTTTACCTTATACATGGTAGTTTTTCTTGCCGTCACCGATTTGGTAAAAGTTTTCAACAGTTCGTTTCAATATGGATTCGCGATATCGTTACTGTTGACCGTCAGCCTGTTGATTTACGGATATATTCGTTATCAACATCCTGAGAGGCAGGTTTTCAATATACATATCAACAAACCGTTAATAAACACGGACAAGTTGAAAATTGTGGCGATAAGCGACTGGCATCTCGGATTGGGAACCGGCATGGAGAAGCTGAAAAAAGACGTTGACCGCATCAATGAGGAAAAACCGGATCTTATCCTGATCGGCGGCGACTTGATTGATAACAGCGTGATACCCGTTATTGACCGGGAGATGGACAGGGAGCTTAATCGCCTTCATGCAACGATGGGCATATACATGGCGCCGGGCAACCATGAGTACATAAGCGGTATCGGAGCGTGTACCGAGTTCATAAAGAAAACGCAGATAATACTGCTGAAAGATTCGATTGTAACACTTCCCTGCGGGCTTCAGATTATCGGACGGGATGACAGGCAAAACAGGAACCGGCTTTCCGTCCGCGACCTTACCCAATTAGCAGACAAATCGCGGCCTGTCGTTTTAATAGATCACCAGCCTGTCGAATTAGCTGCAACGGAGGCTTCCGGCGTCGTAGATATACAGTTCAGCGGCCATACGCATAACGGGCAGGTCTTTCCCTTGTCGTTATTAGCCGGTTATCTGTTTGACATAAGTTACGGTTATGAAAAACGCGGCAACACGAATTTCTATGTCTCCTCGGGTTATGCCCTCTGGGGGCCGCCTTTCCGGATAGGTACATGCAGTGAATTTGTAATTTTTGAGTGTTCATTTATTGAATAAGGAAAAAAATTAATATATTTGCGGCCAAACCATAACGAATATGAGAGTATTTCTGCAATCTATTTTTGGACAGATATTATTCAGTTCCTATATTCTGTGGCGGGGGCATCAGGCGCTTCCGAAGAAGAAAAGTTGTCAGATACCGTTTGTTCTCGCCCTGGTACTCGAAATATTAATCTTTTTCACCGGCTATCTATTTCATGACTTCCTCCCGGACAGGATATTTATACCGTTAATGCTCATCTGCAATACCTGGTACATAGCGTCAATGTATATAACCATTGCCCTGCTGATATTAGAGCTATTCCGGCTGATAAATAAACAATGGGCATGGTATCCCATGTTTATAAACTTGTACTGGGACAAAACCAAAGTCGCGCTATTCTTTGTCATAACAGTGGGCATAACCTGCCTGATGATATTCGGATATCGCAACGTCCGCTACCCTTCCGTCCAGCATGTCTACATTACGATCCCCAAAACAGTGGAAGAACGCGACACGCTTAGTATTGTAATGACAAGCGACTGGCATATCGGGGAGATGATACGGAAGAAACAGGTACAGCATATCGTACAACTCTGCAATGAACAGAATCCCGATATAATACTCATAGTCGGCGATCTGATTGATTACGAAACACGCATCTTAGAAAAGGAACATATCGAGGAAGACCTGCAACAACTGCATGCGCCGCTCGGCGTATACATGGTTCTGGGCAATCATGAATACAGGGCAAACCGGTTTGCCAAATTAAGATGGATAGAAAAAACAGGGGTCACTCTGCTGGTCGATTCCGTAGTAGCTCCTCCCGATTCAAGTTTTTACCTTATCGGACGGGATGACTACATAAATCACCGAAACCGTGCATCATTAAAAACATTGATGCAACAAGCGGATACACTGAAACCGATCATTGTATTAGACCACCAGCCCAACCGTTTGAACGAAATAGCAATGAACCGTGCCGATCTGGGATTGCACGGACATACGCATAACGGTCAGGTATGGCCGAATTCCCTTCTCCTGCATCTTGTTTATGAGTGTCCTTACGGATATTACCGCAAAGGCGATACGCAGTATGTCGTCTCGTCGGGCGTCGGCATTGCAGGCCCGCCGTACCGGATTGGCACTCATTCCGAAATTGTAGTTTTACATATACGCTTCGACGCAAAAGAGGATGTTAACTAAACCGAAAGGTTGTTCAAAAAGTCGAACAACCCCTTTTTTATGCTTTTTTCTTCGGCCTTCACGCGGCATAGTTTTGTGTATTAACCTGAGTTTTAGATAAGCATAATTTTAAAACACTATTATTCAGTAATTTTTCCCGATAGGCATAAATATCAATAGAAAAATGTATCAAATTACAACGAAAACCTCGTACCTTAGATTTGTACTTTGTAGAGATTTCATTAATGAATGTCCTAACGGACATTTGGAAATGTTTTAAAAACCGTTTTCTATTGATATACAAGTCCTAACGGACTATTCTTATCCAAAACTCAGGTTATTACGCGGGGGGAACAGGACGCGCCATGCCCGTACACCTTGTCTGCCATTGGTTGACGCCGAGAGGCGTCTTATGGAGGTGTACGGTACTGTATCTTCTGTCTCTTGCATGGCGCGATTGCATGTGGGCGTGGCTCACGCCAGGCCCACACAATTTCAGTGTATTAAAAAAAATTTTGAAAATTATATTATACTGTGTGTGGCACGTAGAGACGCGATGCATCGCGCCTCCTCCCTTCGCGTTTTCCTTCGTGTTGTCGGTTGCGACGGGAAAGGCGAAGCGGAGACGTGAATCGGGGACGCGGCGTAGAGACGCGACGCTTCGCGTCTCTACATGAATCTTTTCTGTTTTCATCTGTTTGTGCGCAGTATATTTTTTATTTTTCAATTATGACTTTTTGACCGACGCCGTTATTGAGCGTTACGATGTAAATTCCACGCTGCAGTTTTATGCGCGTTTCGCCGGAGGCGACGATCGTTTGCAGTTTGTGCAATATCCCGTCCGGCGAATAGACGCGGACGATGCTGCCGGCTTTCGCCGTCAGGATGTATAGCTC
>JAISEJ010000105.1 GCA_031264155.1 Tannerella sp.
GATTGATGCGTTCGTACAGCAAGCGTCCGCCGATGTAGCCGGATTTGTATGAATCCGTGCCGTAGTAGGCGATGCAGTTCGTGTTGTCGATATACGAGTCGATGAGGACGTATGAAATACCTTTCCGGTCAAGCCACTTGGTCAGCGTAAAAGTGCTTTCGCTGAACAGCGTCGCAATGATGACGCCCTGATATTCCCCGCCTTTTATTTCTTCGACCAGCGCATCAAAACTTTCCTTATCATATTGATTGAAAAACTTGCGTTCAATATGAAGGTGATAATCCGAAAATTCGCGTTCAACTTTGTTAATACCTTCACTTACTTCCGACCAATATTCGCCGGACTTGAACGAAGGTGTCAATGTCAGGATACGGCAAGCTTTCTTTGAAGCCAATGAGCGGGCTATCAGGTTAGGCTGGTAATCAAGGTCCTTGAGTGTTTTTCTTACCTTTTCCAATGCATCTTCCGATACGCGTCCCCGGTTGTGCAATACCCGGTCAACCGTTCCTGCCGATACGCCTGCCATTACTGCAATGTCTTTTATGCGATAGTGTTTCATCTCTTTTACGTTTTGTGTCCGCACACATATAGTATGCAAATATACGTATAGTTTTCAAAACAGCAATAAAATATGAATATTTTATTGAAATACCGGAATTACTTTTATTATGCCATCGGAGTTGTCAGTCTGCGGAATGCAACGCCATACATTAATATAATTAGCGGGACGGCAACGAATATTCCCACAAACAAGGCAATTTGACCGGCAAAACTTATCAGTATCATGATTAGCATAACGACGAACAGTCTTATGGATTGTCCTTTGGTTATCTCCCAGCTCCGCTTCAATGAGCCGATAATTCCCGTATTCTCATCAACCATGGATGCGAAAAAGAATTGCAGCCTTAATAAAAGGTATATGCCGGGGATAACGAGTAGTACGAATCCAATGGATGTGATGACCATGAATAGAAGGGATGCCGCAATATAACTTATCAATTTGCGGGACATCTGTCCGTATGATGAGAACTGAGGTTCTTCACCGTCTAATGTCTGGAAACAATTTTTGAGATATCCCAACTGGAAAAGGCATAGAAGAAAACTACTTAATATACAAATTATGATACTGCTTATGCCGAAGGATACGCCTTTTGCCGGAATTGCAAAAATGAACAAAAGCGAATATATAATTATAAAACCAATTAATAATCCCGTCAAAAGCCAAAATTGGGATTTCAAGCCTTTCCATGCGGCCCTGAAAATGTCAAGGTAATTAATTTTCTCTTTCATATTTGTTGTTTTAAAGATATGCGCAAATATACATGATAAAAATGAAAAACTTCATTTTTGTCGTTTTATTTAATAAAAAAAAGTGTCATATCCCTCGGACATGACACTTTCAAAAATATTCATAAAGTTCAAATTGTACTTTTATATGGCTTATTGAGCTTCGCCTTCCATTTTTTCTTTCAAAGCGGCAAGTTCTTCAATATCACCGAGGGTTGTTTTTTCCATTGTCGGAATGGAAACAGCCTCTTTCTTAAACCCTTTTGCTTTATTTTCTTCTTTCTTTATCGCTTTTTGTTCATCTTCAAAAATGCGGCTGTGAGAAAGAATGATGCGTCTTGCTTCTTTGTTGAATTCGATTACTTTGAATTGAAGCCTTTCGTCAATCTTGGCTTGTGAGCCGTCTTCTTTAACAAGATGTTTCGGAGTGGCAAAGCCTTCAACGCCGTAAGGTAAAGCGACAACAGCACCTTTATCCATCATTTCGATAATTGTACCGTCGTGTATGGAACCTATGGTAAATACTCCTTCGAATATATCCCATGGATTTTCTTCGAGCTGTTTGTGTCCGAGGCTCAAACGACGATTATCCTTATCAATATCAAGTACCTGAACGTCTATTTCAGCGCCGATAGCAGTAAATTCGCTCGGATGTTTGATTTTTTTCGTCCATGAAAGGTCTGAGATATGAATCAATCCGTCTACGCCTTCTTCTATTTCTACAAATACGCCGAAGTTCGTAAAGTTGCAAACTTTAGCAGCATGTTTAGAACCGATCGGGAAGCGTTCTTCAATATTTTCCCATGGATCCGGTTTGAGTTGCTTGATACCAAGCGACATCTTGCGCTCGTCTCGGTCTAACGTCAGGATAACGGCTTCTACATCGTCGCCTACCTTCATGAAATCCTGCGCACTGCGCAAATGCTGTGTCCAACTCATTTCGGAAACGTGGATCAGACCTTCAACGCCGGGAGCAATCTCAACGAATGCACCGTAATCGGCCATAACGACAACTTTACCTTTCACTTTGTCGCCCACTTTCATATTCGCATCAAGGGCGTCCCACGGATGAGGAGTAAGCTGTTTAAGGCCTAAAGCGATACGTTTCTTTTCGTCGTCGAAGTCAAGGATAACCACATTTACTTTCTGATCAAGCTGAACGATTTCATCCGGATGCGAAACGCGTCCCCATGAAAGGTCTGTGATATGGATCAATCCGTCTACACCGCCGAGGTCGACGAACACTCCGTAAGAAGTAATGTTCTTGACCGTTCCTTCCAGTACCTGCCCTTTTTCAAGTTTGGAGATGATTTCTTTCTTCTGTTGTTCAAGTTCAGCTTCGATAAGCGCTTTGTGAGATACGACAACATTTTTGAAATCCTGATTGATTTTCACAATCTTAAATTCCATTGTTTTACCGACAAATACGTCATAGTCGCGGATAGGCTTAACATCAATCTGCGAACCCGGCAGGAATGCTTCAATACCGAATACGTCCACGATCATACCGCCTTTTGTGCGGCATTTTACGAAGCCTTTGATTATTTCGTCTTTGTCGAGCGCTTCGTTTACGCGATCCCATGAGCGTGAAGCGCGCGCTTTCTTGTGAGAAAGGATCAGTTGTCCTTTTCTATCCTCTTGATTTTCAATATAAACCTCTACCTGATTACCCACTTTCAAATCGGGGTCATAACGAAATTCGGACATTGGTACAACACCGTCCGATTTAAAACCGATATTCACAACCACTTCGCGTTTGTTCATCGCGGTTACTATTCCCATAACGACTTCTTTGTCCTTAACTGTGTTTAAGGTCTCATCGTAAGTTTTGGTTAATTCCTCTACGTTTTTGTCTTCTACAGGGGTTTCACCTTTTTCGTAAGAATCCCAATTGAAATCTTCGTTGGGAACGATGTTTTTTAAATTTTCCATTTTAAATTGTTAGTACTCTGTTAGCTAATAAGTTAGACAATATGTTTACATTCTCTCTGAAAAAGTGGGGCAAAGATACAAAATAATTGATATTACACAAGTTATAAATGACATTTTTTTTGAGATTCAAAAAAATAAAGTAGCTTGTATCTTTGAAATATTAATGTTCACTGAAGGAAAAGCAGTATCGGGAGACAGTCTTTCAGTTTAATTCGTAAAATTTTCAAGGTTTGCTGCATACAATAATCTATCGTTTTCGGAGAAAGGTTTAGCCGCGCTGCAATTTTCTTGTATGACATCTGATGAAACCTGTTTAATTCAAAAGCTTCGCGATATGTTTCCGGCAATTCTTTAAGCGCGGATTCTATTTTTTTGAGTAAACTCGTTAACCGTGTAAAAATCGGGATCATCGATATACGTTTTCCAGATCCTGATGTATCCTGTTAATGATTTTGCGCCTTAGCTCGTTGCGATTGATTAGGGTGAAGCATCGGTTTTTGACCGATTTAAACAGATGATTTTTTAAAGAAGTTTCAAATACCTGCATGTGCCTGTTTTCCCAGAGCCATAACATGACTCCTGTACGATTTCTTCCGCGTCGGCAAAATCGACAAACTGTCGTGCATAGGCACATAGCGCCGGATAATATTTTAGAAATATCGTATCAAAGGCTTTCTCGTTTCCGGCTCGAATCAATTCAAAATGTTTGAAATCTTCTTTCTCGTCTGTTTCTTGTAGCATGTCTAACATAAATCCAATTACTGTTGGCCGGAAAAAATGGGGAAGAAAATATTTTTGTATTACGAAGGAGCAACGGTAGACAAAAAGCGCACAGGCTTATTATCCGAAACCGTGACGATAGCGGATAAAAATTCAATAAAGCGTAAAATTAGCGGATGATATTTTTGAAATTTATTTTTTTGCACATAGATTACGCGCAGGCTCTTTCGTGCGCACATTAGTATATAAGATGTATGTGCGTATGTGTTGTCCTTTATATATATTCGCCTGCTCATCTCTCTCTCCAACTCCCTAAATAGGGATATGCAGACAAAGAAACACACAAGTAAGACAAGAGGTTAAAAAATAGCGAAATAAATAAATTCAGTCATCATTTCAGGCTTCGGCGGAAGTCAGAAAACAGGCGGAAACGGACAAAATTTATAACCCAAATCGTACCCCCTCCGGGGATGCGCCAAATAGAAATAAACGCCGTCCGAAATTGGCATTTAACGGTCTGATATTGTCTATGTTGCATGAAACTCATTTTGAATTGTATATATTAATTTTGCAACTTGAAAAATGAGTTTATGAAAAGAAGTACATTTAAGGTGCTCTTTTATCTGAAAAGAGACAAACAGAAAGCGAATGGAAGCATGCCACTTTTCTGCCGGATTACCGTTGACGGAAAGGAAACACGTTTTGGTATGAAAAGGGACATTCATTCCAAATTCTGGGATGTGAAGGCCGGAAAAGCCCTTGGACAAACAGGCGAAGCAACTGAAATCAATGCGCTTGTCGACAATACGAAAGCTGCGATATACAGGGTATACCGGGACTTGCGGGAAAGGGAAAGCAGTGTTACGGCTGAAAAGGTCAAAAATGTATTCCTCGGCATCGATGGCAAGCAGCAAAATCTGCTGGAAATGTTCGACCGACACAACAGCGAACGGAAACTGTTAATCGGCAAAAGCATTTCCGAATCTACTTATGACAAGTATCGGATAACCCGCTGTCATCTTGCCGACTTTATCAACCTGAATTCGGGATAAGAAAAGCGAAAAAAAGAGGGGTAAGCATCAAATATTTATGTTATCTTTAGAGATGAATATCAACTAAATAACAAAAGAACATGAGCATGCTTACCCCAGACAAAATTACCGGAATTTTCTGTATTGCGGACGATTTATGCAAGGAATTTACCAAAGAATTCAAATAACTCCAATTCCAATCCGGAGACAGCAAAAGGCACAGAAATCGCTCCATGGAGATGCCGGAAAGCGAAATCATCACGATCCTGCCGCTTTTTCATTTCGGCACATTCCGTAATTTCAAACATTTTTATCTCTTTTATATTGGAGAACATTTGAAGAAAGTATTTCCCAAACAACGC
>JAISEJ010000120.1 GCA_031264155.1 Tannerella sp.
AAAGCGATTCAGGCAATGCTCGATACGCGAACATCGGTAGTATATCTGCCGCCGCCTGCAAAGCATTACCTTATCAGCAAGGCGCTCCGGGTCTATTCGCATCAGACCCTGAAATTAGACCCGACAAGCGTAATCCGCCGCGCCGACAATGCCTGCGACTATATGCTTACCAATGACGACCTCGACAAGGGGAACGAACATATTGTCATCTCCGGCGGCGTCTGGGACGGGAACAATGCGAAAAATCCCCGTCGACCAATGCCCCGCAACGGAGAGAATCCGCGCACGTTCTTTACCGGCAGCACCATGCTGCTGATGCATGTAAACCACCTGCTTATCGAAAAGGCGATGATTAAGGATCCCGAAAAGTTCGGCGTCAACATTGGCGCCTGCCATAAGTTTACGGTCGATAACATCGTTTTTGACTACAATGCCCTGCGCGGCAATATGGACGGCGTACATGTACACGGCGGTTCGAGCGTTAAGCGGATGTGCGCTTTTTTTATACATAAATTAAAAATTCATTGTGATTCTTTTGCATTTCCAGAAATATGTATTATCTTTACCCGCGAATTGCATATAGTAAAATACTATTATTTTGAAACGGATTGTTTACATATTAAGCGTATTATTCTTATTTGCTTGTAATAACGGCAAAATACATAAGATAGAAGGTAGGTTATCCAGTCTGAATAATGCTACCCTGTACGTTGTATACGAATCATCGGAAGGAAATGTGGTCGACACGCTTGCATGCGACGAGAAAGGTCATTTTGTCGTCGCACACGAACAGGACGACAATCTGCAGACCGTCACTTTCTACTATAATGACCGAGAACAGTGGTTTACCGTTTATCCCGATGCGGGAAAAACCATTCAAGTAAAAGGCGATGCAAAATATCCCGCATTGATAGAAATAAAAGGCGGACGAATCAACAATAAATTGTCGGAATTTAAAAAGAAAGCGGAAACAACGCTTAAAGCCCGAGCCGATATTTCCGACAACAGAGACGGGAACTCGTCGTCAAACAGTGAAAGTACAGTCCAATTGGCAAACATTAATCTCGAATTAAAAAGGATAGTACAGGATTTTATATCCGAGAACTCGAAAGAAGAAGCCGCCGCCGTTCTTATTGACGCTTGTTTTACTCATCCGGACGAGATGGAACAAACGGAAGTCCTCCTTGATTTGTTATCTCCCGAATTAAACGATTATTATATTGTGAGAAACCTGCGGGCGCAGATTGCAAAGGCAAAAAATAGCATGGCGGGCGCCAAAGCTCCCGATTTCAACGTGACCAATATATATGGACAAACGATTACGCCGGATTCTTTCCTCAATAAATACTACATACTTGCATTTACCGCCCTATGGTGCGATATGTGCCAGACCGATGTAATGATGCTGGATGAGATTTCGGCAAAATACCCGAATGATTCGCTGGAGATACTCCTTATCAGTCTTGATGACGAAATGGATGAGGTTCGCGACATGTTACGCCGGGATACAATCCATTGGAACTTGGTTACGGATTCTGCAGGACAAGCGATTAATTTATTTGAAAAATATAATGTGAGTTCTTTGCCCAAATGCTTTCTTATGGACAAAGACGGAGTCATAAAACTCAGAACAACAAACGGATCGGAACTCAAACGTACAATAGATGAGATTATGAAGTAAATTGAGTTTTCCAATTCGGCACGAACATAAACATTGGCATTGAATCATGTTAGTTAAAACTTTTGCAGCCGCAGTAAATGGTATATCTGCAACAATAATAACGATAGAAGTAAGCTGTACGAAAGGAATCCAATTTTTTCTGGTAGGTCTGCCGGACGTTGCCGTACGTGAAAGTCACGAACGAATTATCTCGGCGTTGCAGGTCAACGGCTATAAATTTCCTCGTAGCCGCATCATCATAAACATGGCTCCGGCCGATATACGGAAAGAAGGTTCCGCATACGACTTGCCGCTGGCCATAGGCATTATGGCCGCAGCGGGTGATATTGATACGAAGCTCTTGGATAAATATATGCTTATGGGGGAATTATCGCTAGACGGTAGCCTCCAGCCGATAAAAGGCGCCTTGCCCATAGCAATAAAAGCGCGCGAAGAAGGATTCAAAGGATTTATCCTGCCGAAACAAAATGCTTACGAAGCCGCAGTGGTAGACAAACTGGAAATCTTAGGTGTCGAAAATATAAAAGATGTAATCGAATTTTTTAGCGGTAAAAACACGTTAGAACCGATAATAGTCAATACTCGCGATGAATTCTTTGCGCATCAACAATATTTTGACAACGATTTTGCTGACGTACGCGGACAGGAAAATGTGAAACGTGCACTCGAAGTGGCTGCCGCCGGAGGACATAATATCATCATGGTTGGCCCTCCCGGAAGCGGAAAGTCGATGTTAGCCAAACGACTGCCGTCAATCCTTCCTCCCCTCACCCTTCAGGAGGCGCTCGAAACAACAAAAATTCATTCGGTCGCCGGAAAAATAGGAGAACGCATTTCGTTGCTGTCGCAACGGCCTTTCCGCTCGCCTCACCACACCATATCGAATGTTGCAATGGTAGGCGGAGGCTCTTTCCCACAACCGGGAGAGATAAGTTTGGCTCATAACGGTGTCTTATTTCTCGATGAATTGCCGGAGTTCGGCAGGAATGTACTGGAAGTTCTCCGCCAACCGCTTGAAGACAGGCACATCAATATATCAAGGGCCAGGTTCAGTGTTGATTATCCGGCCGGATTTATGCTTGTCGCATCCATGAATCCATGCCCGTGCGGGTATTATAACCACCCTACCCGCCCCTGCGTATGCCCTCCGGGAAGCGTTCGGAAATATATGAACCGTATCTCCGGCCCATTATTGGACCGCATTGACATACAGATAGAAATCGTACCGGTGCCGTTTGAGAAAATCTCGGAACAAAAGCCTTCGGAAACGAGTGAACGTGTCCGCGAACGTGTCATTCGCGCACGCGAAATACAAAAAAAACGTTTTATCGGTATAGGTGGCATCTATTGCAACGCCCAAATGGATTCCAAACATCTTCATAAGTATGCCGTCCCCGATAATGTGGGATTGACATTACTGAAAAATGCAATGCAGCGCCTCGACCTGTCGGCGCGCGCTTATGACCGTATCCTGAAGCTATCACGAACAATCGCAGACCTTGATGATTCGGACAATATCAACTCTCATCATCTTGCCGAAGCAATTAATTATCGCAATTTAGACCGCGAAAGCTGGGGTGCATTATGATTTCCATTAAAAAATTACTATTTTTGCATGCATATTTCGAACGACTATGAAATGAAGCAAGCATATTAAAGATTAATCATTTAGTGATCAGTGATAAATAAATCATCCGCCACTCGGTATTAATCATTAATAAAATTGCCTTAACGCTAATAATTAAAATTTATGTATCTATGGAACGAAACGTATTTCTTATTTCATTATTGACATGCCTGTTTTACTTACCGGCATCAGCAACGGAATCGGCGGCAACAAAATTCAGTCCCGCAGATTATGTTAATCCGTTAACCGGCACTTTCTCCAAACATTCCCTTTCGACCGGAAACACATATCCTGCAATCGCTATGCCGTGGGGGATGAATTTCTGGATGCCCCAGACCGGAAAAATGGGCGACGGATGGGCTTATACTTATGATGCGGATAAGATTCGCGGATTCAAACAAACGCATCAGCCGAGTCCCTGGATTAATGATTACGGACAGTTTGCGATCATGCCGGTTACGGGTAAAGCCGTTTTTGACCAAGATGAACGAGCCAGTTGGTTTTCCCATAAGGCGGAAACGGCAACGCCGTATTACTATAAAGTATACCTTGCAGACCATGACGTCGTAACAGAAATGGCACCGACGGAACGGGCTGTCGTATTTCGTTTCACTTTTCCGGAAAATGAGAACTCATTTGTCGTCGTCGATGCTCTCGATAAGGGTTCGTATATAAAAATAATACCGGAAGATAATAAAATAATAGGCTATACGACAAGAAATTCAGGTGGCGTACCTGATAATTTTCGCAATTATTTTGTGATTGTTTTTGATAAGAAATTCACTTATAAAGCATCCGTCAACGACAGCAAAATAGGCCGGGACAAACTTGAAGCGCAATGCAATCATGCGGGCGCAATCATAGGTTTCGGTACGAAAAAAGGAGAAAAGGTCGTTGCGCGCGTAGCTTCGTCTTTTATCAGCTATGAACAAGCCGAACTAAACCTGAAAGAACTTGGAAATGACAACCTTGACGTTATTGCGGAAAAAGGAAAACAGCGATGGAATGAAGTATTGGGAAAAATCGTTGTAGAAGACGACAATATTGACAATCTTAGGACGTTTTACTCCTGTCTGTACCGTTCGGTATTGTTTCCCCGCAGTTTTTTTGAGGTAAACGCCAACGGAGAAATCGTTCATTACAGCCCGTATAACGGTCAGGTCCTTCCCGGATATATGTTCACAGATACGGGATTTTGGGATACTTTCCGCTCGCTTTTCCCATTCCTCAACCTGATGTATCCGTCAATGAATGTGAAGATGCAGGAAGGTCTTGCCAATGTTTATAAGGAGAGCGGGTTCTTACCGGAATGGGCAAGTCCCGGTCATCGCGACTGTATGGTCGGTAACAACTCTGCGGCTATCGTTGCTGACGCCTGGCTGAAAGGACTACGGAATTATGACGTCGAAACGCTTTGGGAGGCCGTTAAGCACGGAGCTAACGCCGTACATCCGACCGTACGCTCTACCGGGAGGCTCGGATATGATTATTACAATAAACTCGGATATGTGCCTTATGATGTAAAGATCAATGAAAGCGCCGCCCGTACGCTCGAATATGCATACGACGATTGGTGCATCTACAAATTAGGCCGAGCACTGGGTAAACCAGAAAAAGAAATTGATATTTATGCCAAAAGAGCTATGAACTACAAAAACCTTTTCGATCCGGAGCATAAATTAATGAGGGGTAAAAACGCTGACGGTACATTCCAGTCACCTTTTAACCCGTTGAAATGGGGAGACGCTTTCACGGAAGGAAACAGTTGGCATTATACATGGTCTGTATTCCACGACCCGGCAGGATTGATTGAACTGATGGGGGGACAAAAAGAATTTAACACGATGATGGATTCCGTATTTAACGTACCTCCGTTGTTTGATGAAAGCTATTACAGATTCGTAATACATGAGATACGTGAAATGCAAATCATGAATATGGGGAATTATGCACACGGCAATCAACCGATACAACACATGATTTATCTTTATAATTATTCGGGAGAGCCATGGAAAGCGCAATACCGAGCAAGAGAAGTGATGGATAAACTTTATAACGCTAATCCCGATGGCTACTGTGGGGATGAAGATAACGGGCAGACTTCCACCTGGTATGTATTCTCGGCAATGGGATTTTATACGGTATGTCCCGGTGCGGATGAATATGTAATAGGTTCTCCGTTGTTCAAAAAAATAACATTACACCTTGAAAATGGGAAAGATATTACCATAAACGCCCCCGACAACAAGACGGAGAACCGTTATATCGAATCCATGAAAATAAACGGCTCCGCATACACCGGAAATTATATAAAACATGATACATTGACCGCGGGTGCGACGATTGATTTCGTCATGTCGGCATCACCCAATAAATCGAGGGGTACAGCGGAAAAAGACTTCCCGTATTCTTTCTCAAAGGAAATAGCCGTTAAGAAAAAGAAATAAGGACGTCCCGACGGCGTTACATATAAAGAGCAAAAATGGAAGAAGAAGATTTCGACATACGTGAAGAGGCAAAACGGATTCCCGAAAATGACAAGGAATATGAAAACAAATTAAGGCCACTGTCTTTCGGCGATTTCAGGGGGCAGTCGAAAGTGGTGGAGAACCTGAAGGTTTTTGTAACGGCAGCACGCATGCGTAGCGAAGCACTCGACCATGTGCTTCTGCACGGTCCTCCTGGATTGGGCAAAACGACCTTATCGAATATCATTGCAAACGAACTTGGCGTAAGCATGAAAATCACATCAGGCCCCGTACTAGACAAACCGGGAGACTTGGCTGGGGTACTCACGTCATTAGACAAAAATGATGTGCTTTTTATTGACGAGATACACCGCTTAAGCCCGATCGTCGAAGAATATCTTTATTCGGCAATGGAAGATTACCGTATTGATATTATGATTGATAAAGGCCCGAGTGCGCGTTCGATACAGATTGACCTGGCGCCTTTTACGCTTATCGGCGCCACTACGCGAAGCGGCCTCCTGACTAGCCCCCTGCGTGCACGTTTCGGAATCAATATGCACCTCGAATATTACGACGTAACTATACTCACAAAAATAATATCGCGGAGCGCCGACATTCTCGGCATACGTTGCGAGCCGGAAGCCGCCCGCGAAATAGCCGGACGCAGCCGCGGTACACCCCGTGTTGCCAACGCACTGTTGCGGCGCGTACGCGATTTCGCACAGGTGAAGGGCAACGGCTCTATCGACAAAGCCATCGCATGCTATTCGCTGGAAGCGCTCAACATAGACCGCTACGGATTGGACATGATAGACAACAAACTACTGAATACGATAATCGACAAGTTCGACGGCGGTCCGGTCGGCTTATCTACGCTTGCCACCGCCCTGAGCGAAGACCCGGGCACGCTCGAAGAAGTTTACGAGCCGTTTCTTATACAGGAAGGATTTATCAAACGTACTCCACGCGGACGCGAAGTTACCGACCTTGCATACAAACACCTGGGAAAGACCCGCTTCCCGGAACAAGGCTCGTTATTCGGCTAAATGCGAAAAAAATGAATAATAACTTCGAACAAAAATGATAGGTATTGTTAATTAAATACAGGGCAACCGCATCAAAATTATGTATAGTAAAAAAGCATTATCATTGCCGGCATGAAAACATGTAACTACTTTTCCGAAGTTACCGATCCTCGTGTTACGGGTCGTTGTCTTCATCCTCTATCCGATATATTATTGAACGGTTTATGTAGGGTCTGCTGAAAAACTCATTCTCTCACAGGCGATAAAAAATCCTGCTGATTGGTAGTCCGGCAGTCAAAATTCGCCAATTTTTCCAGTAGCGCTGAAAAACTCAGCCATACCTTT
>JAISEJ010000030.1 GCA_031264155.1 Tannerella sp.
ACTACAAACGAACTAATTAAATAAACCACTATTGAATATCAATACATTAGCTATTTCTTATGCCTCAAAATACCCCAAAACAGGGCTAATTTTGTGCAAAATTCTTGCTTTTGAGAGGGAAAAACTGCAACTTGGGGTAAGTACCATTTCTTCTGCCGTAATTTGCTTATTTTCAGCAATTAGATTTAAAATATATTCCTAGTTTTTGGATAGAATTTCTTTTTCAGTGTCTTTTTCAGTGTCTCTACTGTTCAACGCATAAACCGTCACACGAAAGCCATGTTGAAAGTTCTCAAAAACAGGTTCGGGAGAGCCGTATTCTTTGAAATAATCCTTAATTCGCCGAATCCCTGTTCCATAGCGTTCTATCCATTCTATTTCCTTGAAAATCCGCGCAACCTGTTTGTTCCGACAGTCGAAGACATAATCACCTTTCATTAAGTCGGCTATGGAAATCTGATCGGGCAATCTACCAGGGTTGAAAAACTCAATATGATCAGGAAAAATCTTCACTGACGAATTGCCATGATGGGTATAATCACGATGGACAATCATATTTAAAATAATCTCGCGTATCGCATCAAGAGGGTAATCCCAACGCTCGATCCGAGCGGGATTTGCCGTAATAATGAATTCTTTACTGATATGTTTCCGGACAAAAGCCATCACTTCTTCTACTTCCGTTACTAAATCGGTGGAAATAGTTATGCCATCTTTTATTGTAATTTCATTCTGAAAATGGCCTAATTCAATATCCGAAATAATCGAATCGTTTTTCATTAGCAAAAGAAAACCTGCATTTGTCAGATTGCCATCACGTATTAGCTCCATTTTCGTCAGAAATTCAAAAATGTCTTTTTCTATCGGAATATTTCTGTTTTTATTATATAATGCAATTAATTTCAGCACTTTATCTTCAGAAACAGCTAAAATACTATGATTGGGGGCCGGATAATAATCCCAACTACTGTTGAATGTTTTGATATAAAAAAATGCAAACATACATAAGAAGTCTATCGAAAATACTTGCATATCCGTTGTCGATTTTCATTCTCTTTTTCACTCAGAAGTTCCAATGTGGATTTGTTTTTTTAACGCCGATAAAATATCATCCGGTAAAAATATATTTTTATCGCGCATGTTTGTTTGGCTTTGCTTTAGGAAGAGTAAGGGAATAATTGTTTTTCCGTTAGCAAAAGGCAGTAAACTTGCTTTTTGCTCCAATTCTGCCAATAATTCCGTAGCATTTACCTGTTTGTCACTCCATTTGCACTCGCCAACCAATAAATATTTGCCATCTAAGGAAGAAGCGACAACGTCCAGTTCCATGTTCGCTTCCCTGTCGGGCTTGCCCCACCAGCGTGCGGCGGGATTAAAAGAGATTCCGTCTATATTTATGAAAGGAACAACTTCCCGGCATAATTTCTCCCAATAAAAAGATACATATTCGTTGAAATGTTCTTTAATATGCATGACAACAGTATCTGACTGTTCCGTTTCGATGAAAGAGCGGTTGGGTACTAAATATTTGAAATAGAAGCACAAAAACGGATCAACAATTTTATAGAGCGTTTTTTTGCTGTTTTTGTAATTCTCTCCAAACGGAATTTCCCGTTCGATATATCCGAGCATCAACAGTTTGTCTATCGGCGCAGCCAGATGAGTAGCCGGTTTACCCAGCCGTCCAGCAATTTCGGACAGACGGTGACAACCTGATGCAATCAGTGACAGTATGGTAAACGAGTGTACCGTATCGCGCATATCATCCAAAAACAGGCGTACAGGTTCGTCGTAAAGAACACCTTGTGAAGAAAGCACGTGATATTTCAGTGCGTCATACAAAGTTTCTTCGTTTATTCTCAATTCCCAATATCTGGGGATACCGCCCCAAATGCTGTATTCTTCAATTGCTTCGACGGCCTGGCAATCTAATATTTCCTGGAGATATGGTACTTGCATCGGTTTTATTTTCATGATTTCATCTGCCCGTCCAAACAGGGGCGCGGCACTATCCATTATCAATCCGTGCATCAATTGTTGAGACGAGCCACATATCACCAGGTTATATTTCAGATGCTCTTTTCTTTCCAGTATCTTTTGAAGAAGCGCCGGCAGTTCCGGTGAATTTTTTACTAAATAGGGGAATTCGTCTAAACAAAGAGTAATCTTTTGATTCAGTCTAACATTCAGATTATCGAAAAGCGTTTCCCAATCCGGGTAAACTACTTTATCAAAGCCGGCAATGGAGGTGCTTATCACTTTTGCCAATAAAACGCGTTGTTGAACCTGTTCCGACTGGTCTGCCATAAAATAAATATCCGTTGGCTGTAATACTTGCCTGATAAGTCTGGATTTACCGCATCGTCTTCGTCCATAAAGGACGATGAATGAAGCTGCATCTCTTCCTAATGCTCTTTTCAAGCGGGATTGTTCCGGTATTCTATTGACAAATTTCATCTTTCCAATTTCATTTATAATTATGCCCGACAAAAATAATGTTTCTCAAACATAATAACAAGTATTGTGGACGTTTTTTTCATGAGGCTGATCAATATTCACTCTCAAGCCATCGCGACAAAAACAGGTCGTATATTTGATATACGGTTGATTGTTTCGTCTGTATTTCCAGTAACAGTTCTTTGTCAATTAGTGATTTACTAATCCTTCTTGCATCGGATGGAGTTCCGATATTATATTGATTGATAAATTTTTTTGCTGTTAATTGCCTTACTTCACCTTCTTTGCTTACTGCAATCAAAAAATTCCATTGTGCAGGGGTAAGCAACTGACGGTACTGGAAAAAGACCGGTTCATTGCGTTTAAGCAACTCAATGCAGGCCTCTTTCACATTATCCACAGTAACGAGTTTATCAGCCATTTGATACGTCATGTTGCACACGCTTTGCGTAAAAAACGTATGGCACTTTGTCCATGTCAGGATAAAATCAATTGCTTTTTCTTCTATCGTTATTCCATTTTGAGAAAATAATTTTCCGATAAAGGCGGCATATACTCCGGTATCAATTTTATCTAACGCAAGATATTGTGTACTTGCGAAAAACGGACGTTTGGCATTTGAAAAGATATTAGTCATCATCTCTTTTCTACTGCCGCAAAAAATGAAACAGACATTCTTCAGATGCTGAATACAGGAGCGCAAAAGGGCTTCCATATTTTGTTCGGGGAAACATGTAATTTGCTGAAATTCATCAATCGCCAACACTATTGACAACGAATGACTGTCTAAAAATTGCAGTAAGCCATTCAAGGTGTGCTCTTTTTCCTGTACCGACTGATAAGCTATTTGTATATGCGGCGCTCCCGATATGGCATCGTAGCTGATAAGCGGACGCAATCCTTTTAACACATTCAGAAACTGCGAGCCGATACCGGTCTTTTCGGGAAACATGCGCAGGATAGCTTCGGCAAGCAATTTGATAAAATCGTTGAGTGAACGGGCCGCATAAATGTCCACATAAACAGCCGGAATATCCGTTTGCCTGCTCAAAAAATTGAAAAAGTGGAGAATTAAACCTGTCTTTCCCATACGACGTGGTGAAATTAAGGTAGTATTGATGCCATTCTGCACGTTGCCGTATAAATCCAGCGTTTCTTTTTGCCTGTCGCAAAATAAATCTTCAGATATATAACCTTTGATTAAAAACGGATTTTCCTTTTTCATCTGCTTAATTTTTTCAGCAAAGGTAATACTTTTCTTGCATAATACCTGTTTTAGACTATTTATCTTAGATGGTCTAATGTAGATATCACAATATCATGCACTATATAAGTAATTTACGTGGTATAGTAAGTATTCATAATACCGGCTTGTGTGGGATAAAATCAACATGGCAAAGATAGAATAATTATTTTAGCTACGCAAATCATTTTTATTTCTTAATTGCATAAACAATTTGACTATCCACTTTGATATTCTCAAATTCTTTATGCGCCACAGCTATCACTGCTGCCTCAAACTTTCTCTTCGGAATATTTTTTACGATCTCCAGACCATATTCGTGCTTCACTTCCTCCGGATTCGCCCAAGGATCGTATATCGTCACATGCGTTTCGTATTCTTTCAATGCCCTTATCACATCCACGACTTTACTGTTCCGGATATCCGGACAATTTTCCTTGAATGTTATCCCCAATACTATTATATTGGCGCCTTTGATATATATTCCCTGCTTGATCATCTTTTTTATGACTTCAGAGGCGACGTATTGCCCCATACTGTCGTTCATCCGGCGACCGGCGAGGATAATTTCGGGATGATAACCGTATTCCTGTGCTTTTTGCGCCAAGTAGTAAGGATCAACGCCAATACAGTGCCCGCCGACCAGGCCGGGTTTGAATGGCAGGAAATTCCATTTTGTGCCGGCTGCTTCCAATACTGCATGGGTATCAATATCCATGCGGTCGAATATTTTCTTCAATTCATTCACAAAAGCGATATTGATGTCCCGTTGGGAATTTTCAATTATTTTGGCGGCTTCGGCTACCCGAATAGTCGGAGCTAAATGGGTGCCTGCCGTGATGACCGATGCATATAAGGCATTTACTTTTTCTCCGATTTCCGGGGTAGAGCCGGAGGTTACTTTTTTGATTTTTTCTACCGTATGTTCCCTGTCGCCGGGATTGATTCGTTCGGGTGAATATCCGGCAAAGAAATCAACGTTGTATTTTAGACCCGAAACTTTTTCAATTACCGGAATACAGTCTTCTTCCGTAGCTCCCGGATAAACCGTTGATTCGTATATCACGATATCACCTTTTTTGATTACCTTGCCTACGGTTTCACTGGATCTATACAAGGGTGTTAAATCGGGGCGGTTGTTTTTATCCACCGGCGTGGGAACGGTAACGATGTAACAGTTGCATTCTTTGATGTCGTCCGAACTGCAGGAACAGAATAATCCGGGATTGTCGTCCGCTTTGTCTTTTAACACTGCCTGAAGAATGGATTCTTCGACTTCCAGTGTATGGTCTTTGCCGGCAGTTAACTCGTTTATTCGGATTTTATTTATGTCAAAACCGACAACAGGATACTTTGTGGCAAAAAGACGGGCTAACGGCAAGCCTACATATCCCAAACCTATAATTGCTATTTTTATCATGACGTTATTTTTCGATATTGGCAAGTGTATTGTAGTACCATCGGATAGATTTCTTTAATCCTTGCTGCAAACTGTATTGCGGCTGATAGTTTAATAGCTTTTTTGCTTTTTCGACGCTTGCCAGGGAATGTGGAATATCACCGGCTCTGTTGGGGCCGTGTATCACTTCGATGCCGGCAATTTCCGGGTCGTATTCACTCAGATATTCTTTGAGGTAACTTGCCAGTTGATTCAATGTTGTCCGTTCTCCGTAAGCCGTGTTATATACGGTATTCAGTGCTTCCGGGTTTTCCGTTGCCAAAGCAAGCCGGTTCATTTGAATTACATTCTTGATGTATGTAAAATCGCGGGAATATTCTCCATTTCCGTTAATTACGGGCGATTCGTGGTTAATCAGTTTCTTTATGAATAATGGTATCACGGCAGCATAAGCGCCATCCGGATCCTGGCGTTGTCCGAATACATTGAAGTAACGCAGTCCGATACATTCCATCCGGTATGTTTTGGCAAAGACATCGGCGTACAGTTCATTTACATATTTGGTTACGGCGTATGGCGAAAGTGGTTTGCCGATAACATCTTCCGTTTTAGGAAGGGACTGGGAGTCGCCATACGTTGAAGAACTTGCAGCATAAATGAATCGTTTTACCTGTGCATCCCTTGCGGCGATCAACATTTTCAAAAAACCGGAAACATTGACGTCATTGGTAGTAAGCGGGTCTTTAATAGAGCGCGGCACCGATCCCAGAGCAGCTTCGTGTAATACGAAATCCATATTCTCGCATGCTTTCCGGCAATCGTCCGCATTACGAATATCACCAACCGTCAATCTAAAATTTTTATTCCGAAACAAATGCTGAATATTTTCAATTTTCCCGGTAGAAAAATTATCGAAGCATACAACGGAATAATCCAGTTCCAATAATGCATCACAAAGGTTGGAGCCGATAAACCCTGCTCCTCCGGTTACTAATATCTTCTTTTTCCCTTCCATGCTTTTATTAGGTCAAAAATACAATTCAATTTCTTCTTCCGTTAATGGTCATGAAACTGTTTTTATAATCGTATAAATTTTGTGAGATTAATGTTTTATTTTTCTACCAAGAATGCTTTAATAATTGACTTATATTCGTTTTCTTGTATTCTTAAATCATCAACTAAAGAGGCATATTTCTTTTTCAGTCTTTTATATGATTTTTCAAAAGTTGAAGTCGGGATAAATTTTATATTCATGGGTTAATCTTCGTCTAATAAGTCATCCAAAGTTTTATACCCTTTTGTGCCTTTAGTAGCAATATCGTTTGCAATAGCTTGTGTCTCACGCAAAGCAGATCTAAATTTTGCTATTTGTTTGTCTTTTTCATCGATGGGATGAATAGCACCTGAATAAATCAAACTGTCAAGTAAATTTTTTATTATTTTGTTTCGATTATCATATTTTATTGTCATTGTTGCCATAATTTATAATCTATTAATGAATTATCCGAGAACAAAAATACGCATTAATAAGTTAATCACAAAATTATTCCGTAAAATGTAAAGTTTCTCATTTGCTAATTGAGTTTGTAATCCATGCATTCGGGTTTGCACACAACAAGGGCTGGGGTAGGGGGGCGTATTCCTTAGCTGACAGCTTTTCCGTCCGTATTTTTTCCGTCCAGGCATTCGAATTTCGAGTGCCTGCTTATAAATTCGGGCACCAGTTCTTTCATCAGGCGGACGGTTTCCATGATCTTCACGCTGCGGGCTAGCTCGCACAGGGTGGTGATTTTGGGCAGGACGGCATTATATTCGTATTCGCGCACGCGGGCACGGTATATTTTCTCGTTCGAGGTTGGAAGGTTTTCTTCCCTGGCGGCCAGCAGTTCTTCGTAGAGTTTTTCGCCGGAGCGCAGTCCGCTGTATTCGATCCGGATGTCCCGGTCCGGCACCAGTCCTGCCAGCTCGATCATGCGGCGTGCCAGGGTGTCTATCTTGACGGGCTTACCCATGTCGAACACGAAGATCTCGTTTCCCTCGCCTATGTGGCCGGCTTCCAGCACCAGGCGGCACGCTTCGGGGATGGTCATGAAGTAGCGGATGATATCGGGGTGGGTGACCGTCAGCGGGCCGCCTTTGAGCAGCTGTTCGCGGAAGCGGGGGATAACCGAGCCGTTGCTTCCCAGTACATTGCCGAAGCGGGTGGTGATGAAACGGGTATTTCCCTTGTGCAGGCCTTTGGTGATTGCCGTGCCCAGGCTTTGGACGTATATCTCCGCCAGGCGTTTGGATGCGCCCATTATGTTGGTGGGATTGACGGCCTTGTCGGTTGATATCATGATGAATTTCTCTACTCCGTATTCGACGGCTACATCGGCTACGCTCACTGTCCCCCGGACATTGGTGCAAACGGATTCGCAGGGATTTTCTTCCATTAGCGGGACATGCTTGTATGCGGCGGCATGGAATACGATCTGCGGGGTGAAACGCCGGAAGGTGTTTTCCACCCGCATCCGGTTCCGCGTATCACCCATGACGGGATGAATCACGATGCCGGGATATGCTTCTTCAAGTTCCAACCGCAGGTTATGCATGGGCGTCTCGGCACAGTCGAACAGCACCAGCCGGCAGGCTCCCAGTCGACAGAGTTGCCGGCACAGCTCGCTCCCGATGGAACCGGCCGCCCCCGTTACCATGACGGCCTTGTCCAAGAGCGAAGCGGCAATCGCCTGCATGTTGATTTTTATTTCTTTCCGGTCGAGCAGGTCTTCGATCCGCACTTCCGGCAGGTTGCGGTAATTGATTTTCCCTTCTTTCACTTCATCGACGGAAGGCAGCACCA
>JAISEJ010000003.1 GCA_031264155.1 Tannerella sp.
CATGCATCGTGAGTTAATAAGCACAAAGTCATACCGCGTGAAGTATAATACCGGAAGCGGATACGCTCCCAGCCTGCTACGCAATGCGCAACCAGTCCGGGGATATGCCGGGCAATTGCGTAACATGAGTTATCAGTATTTTTGGGTGACATTTCAAATTGTCGCATCGAAAAATTGAACAGGCTATTCACAGCGTTATGAACAGGCTATTCATAGAACGGTGAACAGGCTTGATGTGACAATTTGAAATGCACCCCGTATTTTCGCAGAGCAAACGCACGGGAAATCTCTCGTCCGTATGCGGGCGGGCGTCGTACACGGACGGATGAATTTATCGTATCCGGCTATGGCGAGCTTCATGCGTTTGCTCCGGTATTTTTTAGCCATTGGAAAAATATTTTCAATGGCCTGCAACAACTCATTTGTTCTAAAATGCAATCATAACATAAAAAAGTTCATTTATATGATTCTATTCCAAAAAAGACGTATATTTGTATCGCATAATGCGACAAGAAATCAAATCGTATGATATAAATCAACAAAATGAATATTAAAAAACAAAATATGGGTAATAATAAATCTTCCCGTAAAAATAAACAAGGCAAAAATAGACAGGCAAAAAATAAAACTTCCGGAAGTAAACGCATGAAAAAGGAACTGATGGTACAAGCTATCATCGAACTTTTTCGCAAAGAGCCTAAGTCGTTATATAATTACAAACAGGTCAGCAAATTAATCGAAATAGAAGAACATGCCCAAAAGCTGCAGGTTTTCGAAATATTGTACGCTTTGGCAGACGACGGTATTTTAGCGGAACAGGATAGCGGGCGTTTCCGCTATAACAGTCTCGGGACAATTGCAGTGGGGATATTCCAGCGTCGCAGCAACGGTAATAACGCATTTATCCCCGAAGACGGCGGCGAATCCATACGCGTTGCGGAACGTAATTCGATGCATGCAATGGACGGCGATCGTGTAAAAGTGCAGCTTTTTGCACGCCGTAAAGGTACGGAACCGCAAGCCGAAGTGATTGAAATCCTTGAATCCAAAGACCGCGTATACGTCGGCGCCTTGCATATAAGTCACGATTATGCATTCCTCGTAACGGAAGACAAAACGCTTGCCAACGATATTTTTATCCCCAAAGGCACACTTAAAGGAGGAAAGAACGGCGACAAGGCAGTTGTCAGGATAACGGAATGGCCCGAAAATGCCAAAAATCCTATTGGGGAAATTATTGACATACTTGGCACTACAGGCGACAATAACGCCGAGATGCACGCGATACTTGCTGAATTTGGCCTCCCGTATAAATATCCTGAAAAGGTCGAACAGGCGGCGGACAAAATATCTGAGAGTATTACGGAGAAAGATATTGCGGAACGTGAGGACTTCCGCCATGTCACGACTTTCACTATCGACCCCATAGATGCCAAAGATTTTGACGATGCCTTGTCGCTTCGCAAAACCGGCAACGAAAATTGGGAAGTAGGAGTTCATATCGCAGACGTCACACATTACGTCAAGCCGGGTGATATAATTGATGAAGAAGCCATAAAACGCGCTACGTCCGTGTATCTCGTAGACCGTACAATTCCAATGCTGCCGGAACGGCTATCCAATAAGCTCTGTTCGTTGCGTCAGGACGAAGAAAAGCTATGCTATTCCGTTATATTCGAGCTTAACGAAAAAGCGGAAATACTCGCATCACGAATTGTTCGTACGGCAATATGCAGTAACCGCCGGTTTACATACGAAGAAGCGCAGGAAATAATCGAGACCGGGGAGGGCGATTTTAAAGAGGAAGTGTTGAAGTTAAACGAATTGGCTAAAATATTACGGAAAAAACGTTTTGCCGACGGAGCAATTGACTTTGACCGCTATGAAGTGAAATTTGAAATTGACGACAAAGGGAAACCCGTAAGCGTATATTTCAAGGAATCAAAAGAGGCGAATCACCTCATTGAAGAATTTATGTTGCTGGCAAATCGGAATGTAGCGGAAACGATTGGAAAGACGCCGAGAGGAAAGAGCAAAAAAACGTTCGTTTATCGCATACACGAACAGCCGGACCCGGATAAAATACAAAACTTTGCCGAGTTTATCGGGCGTTTCGGATATAAGCTCAAAACAACGGGCAGCAAAGGCGAAATGACGAAAAGCATAAATTCCCTTTTGGACAAAGCCAAAGGCAAACCGGAACAAAATCTTATCGAAACACTTGCCGTGCGTTCCATGCAGAAAGCCATATATTCAACAAACAATATCGGGCACTATGGGCTTGCCTTTCCTTTTTATACGCATTTCACTTCTCCGATCCGTCGATATCCCGATATGCTGGTACACCGCTTGCTTGAGCGTTATACAAAAGGAGACAAGAGTGTAAGTCGTGAAGAATATGAGGATTATTGTGATCATTGTTCGTCTATGGAGCAACTTGCGGCCAATGCCGAACGCGCCTCCGTAAAATACAAACAGGTAGAATTTATGAGCGACAAGATTGGCCTGGTATACGATGGCGTCATATCGGGAGTAACGGAATGGGGTTTGTATGTGGAATTAAACAAAAACAAATGCGAAGGACTTGTTCCGATGAGAGACCTCGACGATGATTTCTACGAATTTGACGAAAAGAATTATTGTCTCATGGGAAAACGGTATAAACACATCTATCGCCTCGGCGACCCGCTAACCGTCAAGATAGCGCGCGCCAATCTGCAACGCAAACAACTTGATTTCGTGCTGGCGGAATAATAACGATACGGGGCCTGTCCGCAAAAAACAGATCAGGCCACCGGGAGGAAGAAACGTGACAACAAAATAAACAGTTACAAACATGAAACCGATTAAGTTATTTTATTTAAGAAATTGTCCATTCTGCAAGAGAGCTTTGTCTTACATTGAAGAATTGAAACAACAGGATGTTTATAAAGACATTGAGATTGAAATGATAGAAGAGGCGGAGAAAGCGGAACTTGCCGATCAATACGACTATTATTATGTTCCTACATTCTATATGGACGGCGAAAAACTGCACGAAGGCGGGATATATAAAGAAGAAGTGGAAGACATCTTTAGGAAAGCGATACGATAAGTACCGTTTTCCCGGGATCGGTGGCGCCATAAAAACAAACGACATATAACCTCCGCATTACATTTTGTTTATGCAGGGTTATTTTTAATCGGACGCTTTCCGTCGTTGTCGTTTGCAAAGTATATTTATTTCTCCGGTTCGATTTCCAACAGTTCAACTTCAAAAACCAGCGTTGAATACGGGGGAATGTCGTTGCCCTGTCCTGTGGAGCCATAAGCTAACTCCTGTGGAATATATAACTCCCATTTTGAACCGGTCGACATCATCTTCAGCGCTTCCGTCCAGCCTTTAATCACCTGATTGACGCGAAAAGAACTTGGGGCATTGTTCCTGTATGAACTGTCAAATTCCGTTCCGTCAATAAGTGTGCCTCTGTAATTAACTTTAACTTTTGACTTCTCATCAGGGATATCGCCTTTCCCTTCCGTAATTATTCTGTATTGCAAACCGCTCTGAGTCGTCGTCACGCCAGCTTTATTTTTATTGTCCGAAAGAAATTTTTCATTGGCAACGATGCTTTCCGCATATTTGGCCAACTTATACTGTTCTTTTATTTCATCCATTTTGCTTTGGCTATGCGTCTGTGCACTTATAATTCCCATTTCGTCATAATTTTTGACGCCATGATAAAAACCTGCAAGAACGGCTTTTCGGTTTATCGTCATGCCGGAATCACCCATAAAAATATCCCTGTTGATATTTTCCACCCATTGATTGTTTATCAGATGCGCAATACGCATCCCTTCAAGATACGCGACATCTTCGGGAGAATAATTTTTAGATCCGTGTCTGAAACCTTTGTAAAAATCATCCATATAAGCCGTATCCACGCCGGCTTGCATCACAAGATAATTCATGATACCGTCGGCGCGCGATACGCCGAAATAATACGACATCGTGTCAACATCTGTTTTCAATCCCGAATTTGAAGAAAACGACGTACATGATCCCATTCCGAACATCACAGCAATAACGATTAAAATACTTGCTCTTTTCATGTCTGTACTTTTTTATTTTTTAAACAATTATCCTACAATAAGTAAATTTCACTGTGCAAAAGTAAAAAAATCATTTTTGATTCTATCCGGATTTTTATGAAATCTAACTAAAATTGCAATATTTAGAATTTATTTTGCTAAATTAATAGTTAGTGATGTCGCGATTTGGCATCTCATCATTCGTCCATGAAAAACCAGCAGTTTTTCATGGACGAAGTCGACAGCCTGTATAGACGGTATTCTTCAGAGATCGGGTTTCTTGAAACCTTTTTGTCGTTTTTGGCAGTCAAAAATTTCATATTAAAACTTAGAACGGTGAGTATATTCTCCATCTTATTTATATTATTAAATAAAATAGTGCTAGAATGATGCAAAAAAAAGATTTTCTCGAAACGATTTATAGGATGTATGTAAAGGATTTGTATACATATGGTATGTCTTGTTGTTTTGATATGACTATAGTGGAAGATGCTATTCACGATATTTTTCTTGACATTTACTGTCGGAGAGAAAAGCTTGCTAAAATCGGGAACCTGAAGCATTATCTTCTGTCGGCGCTCAGATATGGGATCAATTTTTTGCGGAAGGATAGACATTTGTTTGAAGAATTTGATCCTGATTGCGACAGGTTATTTGGGAGCGATAGACAGGAATGGATGGATCAGGAGGAGAAAGCCGATAAAGATCAATTTGTTGACAAACTACTTTTGCAACTTAATCAGCATCAAAGGGAAGTAATACACTTGCGATTTGCCGAAGGTCTTTCGTTCGGAGAAATAGCAGAATTGATGCAAATGAACAGACAATCCGTGCAAAATTTGTTTGGAAGGGCAATTAATAAACTCAGAAAAAAATTTAATATAAAATGAAAAATTATACAACTTATAAATGCAATGATTATCTCGCCGATGATTTTTTTGTTAAGGGGATGTTGTTTCCGTCGGAAAAGACCAAACTTTTCTGGCAGGAAATGATTGACCAAAAAAGGATTGATGTGGACGAATTTATTGCAGCGAATATGATTATGAAAACTTTTGAAAAAAATAAGATAGAAATGTCACCCGTACGTATGGAAATACTTTGGGAAAGGATCGCTGCCAATCGAAACTCTCAGCAGCGAAAACGGGAAAAAATCCTTTTGTGTGTTCTATATTTGTTGCCGCCTGCTTTATAGGCCTCGTCTTCTTCTTTTTCTCGAAACAAGTAAGAAAGGAAGATAAGGAGATTGATTATACCGATTATCAAATAATTAACCGACAACAAACACCCAGTGAAATATTAATTAATTCAAGTTGCCAGATATAATTTTTTTTCAATAAAAAAGGTCAATCGCTTACTTTTGTGGTGCTAACTCAGATAAAAAAAGGACTGACCATGGTTACAAAACCGTTGCAATATAGGTATTTTTTGATGATATACTCAAATCTGTGAATCACA
>JAISEJ010000004.1 GCA_031264155.1 Tannerella sp.
CATGCATCGTGGGCGCAGGCGTCCATGCATCGTGGGCGCAGGCGCCCATGCATCGTGGGCGCAGGCGCCCATGCATCGTGAGTTAATAAGCACAAAGTCATACCGCGTGAAGTATAATACCGGAAGCGGATACCCTCCCAGCCTGCTACGCAATGCGCAACCAGTCCGGGGATATGCCGGGCTATTGCGTAACATGAGTTATATGTAAGTTTTCATAAATTGAACCAGTTTTACCAAAACCTACATAATTAATATCGGCAAATAAGTATGAAAAACATAATGACAATCGGGAAATCATACTGACCCGCGATCTGGATCACACGGATCATTCATTATTTCATTTTTCCGATGATGATAATGGAAGGAATCTATTATCACTATATATACCACGCTCCAATCATGGTGGATAAATATATATTTGCCGATATGTTTATTGACGACAAAAAAGGCATCGCCGTGTTCAATTGTGAAAACAGTACATTAACGTATGAGACGTTAACGCCCGACAATTTTTCTGTCGAAAATATCAATTTCCCTCTTTGTGCCATCAATGATATGAATGACAGTTCTTCCCGATACGAAAATAATCCGCAATCAGTGCCAGGCCTTCCGCTTTGCCGATTCGACATTGAGGTTTTTTCTCTCCATAACTTTTTTTGACGGCAATGGGACGATTTCTTACGCTCTTTCTCTATACGCTTATAACAGACGGGAGACAGATCATAATTATCTCCCTGCCGGATACTTTGACAATACATTAGCTATGTGCATCATCATGTCTGTTTTCATTAATTCTCTGGTAGACGCATATCTCTGGTCATTGTACAGGTTATTATATTCTTTGGGGTCATTCGGCAAGTAATAAAGTTCACCTTTAGTCTTTTCACCATCATTTTTGTCTGTATACAATATAAGTTTCCACTCTTTGGTACGCCACATATAAGCCGGACGTCCGGCTTCGTGAAGCTCACAAAATGAGCCGGAACGATTTTCCGAGAAGTTTAGCAGATTGATACCGCTTAACAAAGGCGATTTTTTCACACCGGCAATTTGCTGAAGTGTAGTATAAATATCTGTCAGCTGAACGTTGCGGTCGTCTAATGTTCCCTTTCTTGCTGTGTCGATATATGAACCGGAGAGTATCAAAGGCACCCGTACACTGCTCTCGTACAAACAGTATTTGGTAAACCGGTAATGTCGCTCGCCAAGCATTTCGCCATGATCGGATAAAAATATGATAATAGCATTATCCAAAATGCCCTGCTCCCTGAGTTTGCCCAATACCTGGCGGAAATAATTATCTAACCATGAACAGTTGGCATAGTATCTTAAAACGGTTCTTTTCCGTTCTTCCGGCGACATTTTTTCAAATGCTTTCCGCCATTCTTCATAACGTTCCGTATGAAGATCCGTCTGATGGTTATTACCGAATAATTCCAGCGGGACATCATCCATATCAGGTATTTCATTTATATCATACCATTCCTCGAAAGGCTTTGGAATATTAAGTCCTGCATGAGGCTTGAGGAAAGACAGATACAGGAACAGCGGTTTCGATTTATCGATCCCTCCATCAATGTATTCGAGACATTTCTCCGCGACCCACCCGTCACGGTGATGACGGGGGTCTACCTGTGACGTACAGCCGATATATCCGGCCACATTCTCTTCCCCTCCCCCATAAGACGCCACTTCCCTGCGGTATTCCATAAGTCCGTCCGGGTCGTCGTCATCCTGATAAAATGCTCCCGCTTCCAGGCCAACTTCTTTTGCTCCGACATACCTCACTTCGAATCCGCGCGTGGAAATTGTCGCAGTGTTAGCCGGCCGGTCGCCGGTCCGTCCCCAGTGCGTTTTACCGAATCCGGCTGTCTGGTATCCGGCTTTGCGGAGCATCTCGGGCAAAGGGTCAATCGGGAAAAACGCATCGGTATATGTGCGAGAACCGTTGCTAAGAACGCCTGTTTGCGACGGATAAAGCCCCGTCATAAGACAGAAACGGCTCGGCACACTCATCGGCGCCTGGCAGACAGCCTGATTAAATACAATGCCCTCTTTCGCCAGGCTGTCAATAGCCGGAGTTTTGACAAGGGGATTCATGATGCCCATCGCATCCCAGCGCTGCTGGTCCGTCATCAGGAAAATGATGTTCGGACGGTCATCCTGTGCCTGTGCTGCCATCGGACAGACTGTATAGCAGGCAATACCTGTTTTGAAAATTACATTTTTCATATCCTATTTTTTTGATTCTATAAAAGTCAGACGCCTTTATATCCGGGATTTTGTTTCAGATTATCGTTTAAGCTCAAATCATCCAAAGGCAACGGATATAAATAGTATTTGTTTAGCCAGCCGGGACTGGGGGGTTCGAAAATAACAACCCGTCCGCTATCCTTTGCCGGATCTTCGATTTGCATGGAAAAATTGTTAAGTCCGTCCAGAGGTGGGGTACGGTTAAGATAGGTGATATGTCGAGAATTTTCGTAATCACTTTTATAAATAAATGCGCCATACTGACGCTTGCTGATATAGTGACCTTTTCCCCAGCGGCGAAGGTCGTCGAACCGGAATCCCTCGCAATACAGTTCGATTCTTCGTTCACGCCTGATTTCCCACAATACGGGATCTACCTCATAATCGACCGGCCCGGCTACCGGATCAGCTACAGCGGGTATATGTCCGCCTTTATCCCGTTTGGGGTCGAAATCGGCGTCTATTTCGGTCAGCGTCATAGGAGTAACATTTGCTCGCCGACGTAAGATGCTGACCGTTTTATCCGCCACGTTTTGATTGAATCTGCCCAATTCCCAGGCAGCTTCGGCATGGTTGATTAGCACTTCGCCCATACGATAAACGGGGGCGTCATTAGTCCCGCCGGATGTTTGGTTTGCCGGAGTATAAATTTTCCAGGGGAAATATCCTCCAATAGTAACGCTGTATACTTGCGACATGTTATACCGGTTGTTTCTGAAATGAGGCACTTCTCTGACAAATTCATCATTCCATTGCCTGATGGGCAACGGCTTGTCTGCAGCAGCTGTACTCAAGGTTTTCATTAATTCCACATATTCCTCGTCTTCGGGAACTAACGGCGAATTTGCAAATAAATTCTGATAGTATGGCGAAAGGGGCGTAGAATAAAAGAAAAGAGAATCTTTTTCCTTCGTGTTTTGAAATGTACTGTTGATTCTGTACGGCGGGCAAATAGAATAGTACAGTCGACGGTCACGATTGCGAAATTCAGCATATATTACTGCTTCTCCCGTAGTTTTATCGCCTTGGTAAACATCGCTTTTCCAAATTGGCTTTCCGTCTGTGCACAGATATGCTTGTACCAGATCGGAACAGGCCTCGAACCACGATTCCGAAGCCCCCATCCACCGGTTAATGGAATGGCCTTTGGTGGGTACAAACACTTTGTATAGAAAAACAGACGGGATTGTCCCTAAATCTTCCGAATTGAATACTTCATTATAGTTAGAATGAATATCCGGAACAGTTTCCATTAATGCGGAAGATGCATCGAAACTGGCTTGCAAATAAATATCAGGCGAGCCGCCACTTGTCCTGTGATATTTCTGCCACGTTCCTTCGAACAGGCCAAAACGTGATATCAGAGCATTTACTACATTTGTATTTACGGTATTATTCCCATTTCCGGCCGGATTAATATTCTCGCGAGCATACTGTAGCATTTCCAGTATTTTTCGTGCAATTTCTATTCGCGAGGTTGCCGGGCCGTATAAAATATCTTCATCATTTTCCGTCACAACATGTTCTTCCCATATTACATCGCCAAACCGGGACATCATGCGAAAATATTCCTGTGCCTTAAAAAAATAGCCAACAGACCTCCAGTGCGCTTTTTCAGCATCATTCATAGCCGAATTGTCAATGTTATCTAATAAGACATTAATGGTCCGTATTTTGGAATAATTCCACTCTCCGGCGCCGACATCCGTAGGCTCTACGACTTTATCCCACCCATATGGATTTGTTCCCTGTCCATGAAATCCATTATCGGAATAAGTGTCCATATAATCCTGAGTCAATGCGTATACATTATACCATCCATAAAACTGCCATGCGTATGTTTTGAAATTGTCATAGGAAGAGAAGAACATTTCTTCGGTTTCCATATCTTTTGGCAGTCGGTTTAAAAATTCATCATTACACGAAACTATTGCAATAACAAATAAAACAATCAAATATTTTCTCATAAATTAAAATCTTTTTTTCGGTTAAAAAATAAAATTCAGTCCTATTGAAAATTGACGCATCAAAGGATAAGACCAGTTTCCTGCGCCGGAATCTCCCTGTATACTTCCATTCATATTTAAACTGCCCGGTAAAGCGACATAAGTATCCGGATAATACCCTGTTGGAAGATGATGCCATGTATATAGATTTTCACCGCTGACAAAAAAGCGCAAAGCCTGTATATGTAACCGTTTATTAACGTCCTGATCCAGTGAATAACCTATGGTGATATTTTTAAGGCGAATATAGGATGCATCCTGCAAATATCGGGTCTGTGTTCTTTGATTGGCGCTGTTGTTGTCATCAACGCCGGATACGACTGCCCCGTATATTCTGGGCCAATATGAATTAAGATTATCTTTCGTCCAGTAATCAGTTTGATAATTAAACACCGAAGCCGTAAATGTGCCGTTAGGTGCCCAATAACCCGGCATTACCAAATCACGTTTGCCAACTCCGTTAAAGAAAAATGTAAAATCAAAATTCTTCCATGATATGCCACCGTTAATGCCAAACTGATAGCGTGCCGTATTGTTTCCTATGATACTCATATCTCCGGGATTTTCAAAACGGTTGGCGCCGTTATCAATGATTCCGTCACCGTTATCTTTGTAGAGAATATCTCCGGGATTAGGGTTATTATATCCTCTGACATAAGGCATTCCCGCTTTTAACTGTCCGCCTGAATCGAAATCGTCGTCTGTATAGAAACGGTCTGTTGTGTACCCCCAAATCTCTCCATATCTTAATCCCTCCCGGAAGTACAAACTTGATCCGTTTAATAGCAGGCCGGTCGGATTTTCATAACGAGTGATGATCGAGTAATTGTCGTACAGGTTAAATCCAATATTATAGTCTATTTTATTCATCTTACTGTTCCATTGCAATGATAACTCCCATCCCCTGGTTCTCAGATCGGCAGCATTTGTATTGGGATAATTGCTGCCGAACGAAGCGGGTGCCGGTTCAGCTGGCGCCAACATGTTTTTTGTATCTCGCTGAAACCAGTCAAAAGTTCCGGTCAACTGATTTTTCAACAACCCAAAATCCACACCCCAGTCCAAAGTCTGCACAGTTTCCCAGGTATAATTAGGAGAAATGACGGAGGGAGCCGCCATAGATGTAACGTAATCTAACTGTCCCGGCAAAATCCAGTTGGATTTGTTAGGAGACGATTGTGTATAGGGTGACATAATGGACATGTGACCATAATATCCTACATTCTGATTTCCTATTGAACCCAATGAGATCCTCACTTTCAAATTGGATAAAAAACCTTTCTCCGACTGTAAAAAGGATTCTTCCGAAATACGCCATCCGGCAGAAACCGAAGGGAAAAAACCGAAGCGCCCTTTTTTATTAAAACGTGATGATCCATCATATCGTCCATTGGTTTCAAACAAATATCGACCTTTATAGTCATAGTTTAGACGATAGAACACTCCTCTGACAGCATATTCCCAAAATCCGTCCGAAGTGAGTGGAGATCCGTTGGATAAGCTCAAAGATGGAAGCTTCTGATCAATCAGATCATAATTCTCTCCACGAAGTGATTCGCCATAAAATGCCTCTTGATTATATCCGGTCATAAACGTCAGATTATGCGCTTCCGTAAAACTCTTTTTATAAGTAGCATATATATTAATTGCATTACGAGTCGAAAAACTTTGAAACATATAATAATTACTTCTGGCGCGGCTTGACACCTTTGCCCCTTGTATGGAATTATTGACATAATAAAACAGCTCTGCCAAACTTTCAGAATTCCACGCTCTATTGAAACTGTATTCTCCGATAATTTCCAGTCCTCTCAGCGGAGTAATAATTGCTCTGCCAAGAATACGAGTATCATTGTTTCTATTGCGTTTAGGGTCATCTAAATCAATCAAATTTCGAGGTGTGTTATAAGGAAGCAATTCTCCTGTAAAAGTGACGTCGGCTCCTAACCGTCCCATGGGTTGATATCCGGCTGCCCGCGACCAGAGGCTTCCTCCTTCCGATGCTCCCTGAGCAGTTAATGTTTTAGAATCCGAATATCGGACATCGACTTCGCCGGTTAGCCATTTAGCCGCCTCCATACTCATAAAGGCTGTTGCATTATAGCGGGTATATTTATCCTTATTGTTGTGTAGGATACCGTCTTCATCCACAACTCCCAATGATGCACGATATGTTGTCCGTGAACTGCCGCCTGACAATGAGATATTATGTTGTTGCTGGAATCCAAATTTATCCATCATGTCTGCATACACATCGGTCTCCGACAAATTATAGCGCGTATTGTTATTGTATGTAAACCCTTCAGGATATAATCCTTTGTTATAATAATCGTCCATTAAGTCAAGCCAAACATGAATTGTCTGCCCGCCGATATAACTGTCCATATTGAGATCGCTCAATACTTTAACAGTCTCATACGGCCCTATTTTTACAGGTAAAATGGCCGGTCTGGAAAAAGAAAAATTATTTGAATAATTGACCCGGATTGGAGTATCTTTTTCCGCCCGTTTAGTTTTAACCAATATAATTCCAAAGGCGGCGCGTGCACCATATACAGCCGAAGCGGCTGCATCTTTCAGTACAGATATACTCTCTATATCATTCGGATCCACCATACTTAAATCCATAGGAACATTATCTACCAATACCAGCGGAGAGGTTTCAGTGTTGTTGATACTGGTCACTCCGCGGATATTGATATTTACGCCCACTCCAGGTTTGCCGTTGTCTCTACTTATCTGCAATCCCGGCACTATTCCTTCCAGGACTTGTGCAGTAGAAGATACGGGACGGTTGCCTAACACACTTGGCATATCGACAGTAGAAACAGATCCCGTCAGATTCACTTTCTTTTGCATACCGTACCCGACGACCACGACTTCTTCAAGCATCAAATTATCTTCCCTGAGCACGATGTTAAATTCATTTTGATTCATTACCGCGATCTCCTGTGTAATATATCCGATATACGACACCTGTAAGACGGCGTATTCCGAAACGTTCAGTGTAAAATTACCGTTGACATCGGTCACTATCCCGTTCGTCGTTCCTTTCTCCATAATATTTGCACCGGTAATCGGCTCGCCCTGATCGTCGATCACCATGCCGGATATCCGTTTACCGGTTTGCTGCCGGATTGCATCTACTATAGCCGAAGACGCCTGTTTGTAGATAATGATGTGCTTGTCTTTGATTTCATACAGCAAGCCCTGTTTTTTCAAAACTTTGTTCAGAATTACATCCACCGTCTGATGACGGGCTTTTGCAGAAACGATTTCTTTCAGGTCTATGTCTTTGCTCAAATAAATAATGGAAAACTCGGAGTTTTTCTCAATCTCATCAAAAACGGCTGCCAAGGTGGTGTTTTTCACGTCGATGTCAAATCGGACAGATTGAGAGTAACTCGTGACTGCCATCATATTAGATACGGCAAGTATACAAAAGAGAAATATATTTCTCATAACATTCATAGTTTTTTGGCGCCATGATATACCGGAGCCATAATTTACATTCATAATGACTTCATTTTTAATTAACAATAAAACAACTTGTAACATGATCTCTTATACCCTTTATCTTTACATGAAAGATTTACCGGTTTTCATCCCTGCTGCGAACAGGAGACGAATATTGTTTTTTTTGATATTCCTGCTTTTTATATTCTCATAGGCGTTTTATTTTTAAAGGTTAATTTTCAATTATTTCTATCGTATCATTACATTTAATGTATTTCCATGGCCGTTTGTGTGACAGCTTGTCGAGAATCTGTTCCAAACTCTCTCCGTGCTTGAACAGGGCGACATATCTTTCGTTTCTTATTTTGTCGGAAGCAATGTGGATGTTGACGTTAAAACGGCGTTCCAGGATAATGGCGATTTCGTCCCACGTCATGTTTTTGAATGTCAGCACACCGTCTTTCCACGACGTATATTCTTGTGTATTCACGCTCTGCCGGTGTATTTCTCCGGTCTCGTTATTCAATATCAACTGCTGTTCAGGTCTCAACAAAATACCTTCGCCTTCGCCTCCGTTTTCGTTGACAGGAATCGCCCTTATGCAGCCTTCTTCGAGTGTCAGGATCGTATTCCGGTCATCGTCGTATGCCTTGATGCCGAAGCGAGTACCGAGTACTTTGGCGGAGATATGGGTGGCACTTACGGTAAACGTAGTGTTATTTTTCGCGATGTCGAAAAATCCTTCGCCGGACAAGTTGACTTGTCGATCGTTATCGAATAGCACCGGATAAGTGAGCGTGGAGCCGCCGTTAAGGGTTACTATCGAACTGTCGGGCAATGTGATACGGGCAATGATGCCATAAGGGGCCGTTACTTCTACCATGTTTTGCAAAGATATGCGTTCACCGGAACGGATGCCAATCTTATAAGCCGTGTAAGCCGTCGGAAAAATTACCAATAGGGCAATAGCAACTGCGTAAAGACTCTTAAAGCGTGTTTTATGTTTATGCTTCAGTGCCGTTTTCGCATTGATTTTCTGTTCAAGACGCATATGGATTTCTTCTTTATCATCATTCATTTGCTGTGTCGTTTCGGGATATCTAATTGCATTGATAACGCGTAACGTGTCAATGAGTATCTTTTCGAATTCGTTCGTATCATATTTTGTATCTTTATCAATCATTTTCGTATACTGTTTTTTATTCTCCTATACATAAAGAGTACTGTCATGTATAATACTTATATTGCACCTGTCGTTTTTTTGATTTTTTACATTTTATAGCTCCGGTTTTCCAATAAGCCGTACAGCCAACGAAAAATATTCACTAAACGAGGTTAATTACACTATTGTAAAATATTTCGCAGCAAAAATATATGATATCCCGAATGAAAAAAATAGCATATTTGTGGTATATTTATCTACGGTTTAAAGGATTTCTCTGTAATGCATATAATTTCGTTCATCATTGCTTGAATGTAATTGAATTTATGTGAACAACTTTTGTTTATGATTGGATTCGGCATACTGCCGTTTCACAATACCCGTGATTTTCCGTATAGCATTGTTCATCTGCTGGGCTACGGTACCTTCCGTAATCGAAAGAATCTCTGCTATTTCCCTGTATTTCAGATGCTCCTCTTTCGCCATCAGAAAAATCAGCTTACACCGCTCCGGCAGTTCGTTTACGGCATTCTGGTATATGATATGCATTTCGTCGTCGATAAATCCGACATCCGTGACATCTATCTGCAATTCCACCGGCATGTCGTCGATTGAAACAAAACTGTATTTTTCCTTTTGTTTCAGGAAATGATACGCCTCATTGCGGCAGACGATGAATAACCATGACTTGATGTTGTCCACAGTCATAAGATTTTCCTTGTATTTCCAGATGACATAGAAAATTTCGGATACGACTTCCCTACAATCTTCTTTGTCGGACAAGAAGCATCGCACGAATTGATATACAATAGGATATATAATTTCGTAAAATGCCCTGAAAGCATTATGATCTCCGTCAGCAACCTTCTTTAGCAATGCTTTTGGAAGCAAGTTGTATTTTTTCATAGTATCATGCATAATACCTCGTCTTTATCTCTTGATTTTTCCAGTATATAATATTCCTGCTATAATAAAGAGTACAAAAAACGTTTTATTTTATAGAGCCATTTTTACCTTTAGATATATTTAACCAAAATAACCGCTATCTTTGCCTCTGTTTTTGGTTAGCGATCACAATTTGTAACATGATCTGTTATCTCAAATGTTGACAGGAGGCGCTGCGAACGTCTCCTGTTTTTTGTTTGCTCCGCGTGTAGTTTTGCCGGAATATATTTAAATTTGATGAAAAATTGCGTTTGCTTTTGCGTTTTTCCGGATGGTTGTTTACATGTTAGAACTTCGGCAGATTGAAAATGAATTTTACACCGCGCGCAGTATGACATAGAAATTATTTGTACATTTGCATCCCAAAAATGAAAATATGGAATCAATATTGGTTACCGGGGCGAAGGGGCAATTAGGTACTGCTTTGCATAATATATCCGGCTGTTTTGCGGGTTTTGAAATGTATTTTACGGATATCGACACGCTTGATATACTGGACATGTCGTGTATCGAATCGGCCATCGCATCGTGGCGGGTTGGTACGGTTATTAACTGTGCCGCATATACGGCGGTCGACAGGGCGGAAGATGACGTAGACCGGTGTATGCGCGTGAACTGCGATGCCGTGCGTAATATCGGGGAGGCGGCAGCGGCGGCGG
>JAISEJ010000068.1 GCA_031264155.1 Tannerella sp.
AATCCGTTTCTACAATAAAAGCCGGGTACTGCAATTGGACTTCACAGAACCAGTCACCATTCATTATCAGCAATTTGGCTTTTCACAGATACCATCCTTAGCAATTGAATCATGAAAAATGACGCCTTTTTAACTGTATTTTAATATCTTGGAGAGGAACACCTGAAAGTTGGGTTAACAATCCGCTCTCCAGTAGAAAGGGTAACAGTAACATCACCCCGCCCATTAGGACGCTTTGACTTGCCTCGAACGATACTTTCGATAATGTATTCAGTGCACAACCTACCCGTTCACCGATGAGGGTGACAACCATGCCCATACCCCCAATACCGGATAAATATTCCTTATTGCATTCTACAGGCTGGCTCGCTACGGGAGAGACTTTGCTTTTTTAATCACCCTTTTTGTATATGATAACGGATGGACACTTCGTTTACACTGTAATCCTTTGCTATACGATATACATTTCTGCCTTTATCAAGACAGGACTGTATCTCCGAACAGAAATTTTCTGTCAATTTATAACAATGGCCACGTGTTAAAGATGTGTCAGAGATAGTTTAAACACTCCAAAAAGTAAAAACATTACCATTATAATCACATTTTTATTTTGTATTCCTCTCAACTTGCACTATCTTTGCGGACAATTTTTTGAAGCCATTAATATTTAACAGAATAGTGAAAAGATACAAAGTAGCGCTGTTTTATTATACTCAGACGGGGCAAGCTCTTACGATTGCGGACAGAATTTGTGAACCTTTGCTGCAGGCCGGATATAATGTTGTGCACAAGGAGATTGTGCCGGAAGAACCGTATCCGTTTCCGTGGTCGACGATGGATTTTTTTCAGGTTTTTCCCGAATCGCGTCTGGGTATACCGTGCAAACTCCGGCCGTTGGATTTAAGCGACGTGGAGGATGCAGACCTTGTTCTCGTTGCGGGGCAAAGCTGGTATCTGTCGTGTTCCGTGCCCTTGCATGCTTTTTTCCAGTCGGACGACATGAAAAACTATCTGAAAGGACGGAACGTAGTTGTGGCTATGGGATGCCGGAACATGTGGGTAATGGCGCAGCTTGGGATGCGCGAATATATACGCGAAGCGGGAGGGCGTTATGTCGGGTTTATATCGCTACAAGACAAGGCCGCCAATCTGGTAAGTGTGATTACCGTTGTAAGGTGGCTGTTTTATAATAAAAAGGAGGCTACGCGCTTTTTACCTGCGGCGGGAGTTTCGCCGGAGGATATTTGCCGGGCGGAAGTTTTCGGGCAAATCATACGCAACGCATTGGAACGCAACGATTTTTCGGGATTGCAAGCAGATCTGATGCGTGAACGCGCTGTTACGTTTTTGCCGACAGTCTATTTTATTGAAAAGAACGGATACCGGCTCTGGGGACAATGGGCAAGGTTTATTATCCGTAAAGGTTCGTATAAAGACCCTGGACGGGAGCCTTACCTGCGCGTTTTTTGCGCTTATTTGTTTTTTGTGCTGTATGCCGTATCGCCCGTAGGGATGATTTTCTTCTTCCTTACTTATCCGTTTCGCCGGGCTTCGTTGCAGAAGGCGCGACGGGAAATGTGTTATGAATTAAGTTAAATGTGCCACATGAAACAGTGTGAGGAAAATATGACGACAATGCATAAAAATGACAGAATGAGTAATTCCGTTTATATAAACCGCTTTTCCGCGTTTTTCCCGAACCGTCCGGTTGGGAACAATGAGATGGAGCAGTATATCGGGTTGGTTAATGAGAAATCATTGCTGGCCAAGCGACTGGTATTGGGAAAAAATGGGATAAGGAGCCGCTATTACGCGCTTGATAAATCGGGGCGGGTGACGCATACCAATGTCGCTATGGCTGCGAATGCAGTTAGGGGACTACTGGATGAAGAACTGACTTTGGATAAGATTGATTTATTGTCATGCGGGACGGCTTCGCCCGAACAGCTGATTCCGTCACACGGGGTTATGGTACATGGCGAACTGAAAGGCGGCAGGCATACCGAGGTTGTTTCGTTTGCCGGTTCGTGTTGTACGGGGATGCAGGCTTTGAAGTATGCCTGTTATTCGACGCTGGCCGGCGATGCCCGGAATGCGGTATGCGTGGCGTCGGAGCGCTTATCGGCCTGGATGATGGCGCGTTATTTTGAAAAGGAATCAGAATTGATTAACCAATTGGGTGAAAAACCGATACTTGCGTTTGAAAAAGAATTTTTGCGCTGGATGCTGTCGGACGGAAGCGTCGCCTTACTATTGCAGGATAAACCGCTGGAAAACGCTCTTTCTTATCGCATTGAGTGGATTGAATTGACTTCGTTCGCAAATGAGATGGAAACGTGTATGTATGCCGGAGGCGATAAAAATGAAAAAGGTGAGTTCCTGGGCTGGGCGCAGTTCCCCGAAAAGGAATGGCTTGACCGTTCGATCTTCTCCCTGAAACAGGATACAAGGTTGTTAGACGGTTATATAGTAAAACTTGGTGGGCGTTTTTTACGGGAACTTGTCGGTAAACGTAATTTTGATCCTTCTTCCGTAGACTGGTTTATGCCTCATCTCTCATCCATGTATTTTGAAAAGAAGATTGAGGATGAACTGAAACTTTACGGCTATGACATCCCCAAGGAAAAATGGTTTGTCAATTTGCCGGAAACAGGGAATGTGGCGTCTGTTTCGGCGTTTGCCATGCTTGATGGCCTGAATCGTTCGGGGCGCGTAAAGAAAGGCGACCGGATCCTCCTGATGGTGCCCGAAAGCGCGAGGTTTTCCTACGCATACGCTTTGCTGACGGTTTGTTGATGTTATAATAAATAGAAGATGAAGACAGGGGATGTGCCGCAGGATTTGAAATATTTTAAGGATAAAGTTGTCCGCGACCTGATGTATGCCGTGGATGAAAACGGTCATTATATGTCTGTGCTTAGCGACGGATGGAGTGTGAAAAACGATGCGTTGAATGCAGTTTGGGACGATATACGCGAGCAGTGCGGCGAGATTCGCCGGCAAGTCCTGGCAAAAGAAACCAGCCCGCTTGCGTATCACATGAAAAAGGCACTGCAGGACGTTGGGATGCTGGCGTCTTATTCCGGCGTCCCGAAACGAAAAATCCGCAAGCATTTAAAATATGATGAATTTATGAAGTCGAATGAAGCGGTTTTGCAAAAATATGCGGATGCGCTACGCATCACGGTTGACGAACTAAAACGCGTGGATGAATGGAAATAGCTTTTGAACACCGGACTGCCGCTCATTGCGAAGATGGGGTGACAGCCAATTTGCTTCGATTTTACGGATATGATTATTCCGAACCACTGATATTCGGCCTGTCCGCCTCGCTTTATTTTGTCCATTTACCATTTATCAAACTGGCTGGCTTTCCCGTCACATCTTTTCGTCCCTTGCCGGGGATTATCTTTGCGCGGGTCACGCGACTGCTCGGATTTAAAATTCACAAGACGATTTTCTTTCATAAGGCGAACGCGGCACGAAAATTAGACGTCCTTATCGGGCAGGGCGTCCCGACGGGTTGTGTGGTTGGAATGTATTTCTTGCCTTATATGCCGCTGGAATACCGGTTTCATTTTAATGCGCATAATATTTGCGTTATCGGCAAAGAGGGAGACGATTACCTTGTCAGCGACCCGATTGCGACGGAAAAGGTGACAATCTCGTCGCGTGATTTGCTGCGTGCACGTTTTTCAAAAGGCACTTATCCGCCGCTGGGGAAACTATACTGGATAAAGTCGTTGCCCGCGAAAGAACCTGATATAAAAAAATTAGCCCATAAGTCGATTGTAAAGAATTGTTACCGGATGATTCACGAACCTGGACCAGTGCCGTTTGTCGGGGTGAATGCATTCAAGTATTTAGGCAATAAGATTCCGCAGTTCCCGAAAATCTACGGCGAACGGAAAGCTGCCCTGCATCTGGTGCAACTTATCCGTATGATGGAAGAAATAGGGACGGGAGGCGCAGGCTTTCGTTTCCTTTATGCTGCATTCCTGCAGGAAGCGTCGGAGATAACGGGTATTCGTGAGTTAAATGATTTTTCACTGAGTCTTACGGATATCGGCGACCAGTGGCGGATTTTTGCTTCGGAGGCCGGCCGTATTTATAAGAACCGGTCATCGGAGGGCGTAGATTACCAGACGATAGGCGATCGCCTGAAAACGATCGGACGACAGGAGACCGTATTCTTTACCGACCTTGACAAATTAATCAAAAGTAAGTAATGGGAAATCCCCTGATAAATATCCAGAATCTTCGCAAGACGTACCGTGGGGCGTCACAGCCTTCGGTCGACAGATTGTCTTTGCAGATAGGAGAAGGCCTGTTTTTCGGATTGCTGGGGCCTAATGGAGCAGGAAAGACGACTACGATTTCCATATTATGCGGATTGCGTTCGTATGACAGTGGCGAAGTCGCGGTCAACGGGTTTGACGTGCGGCGCAAGATGCAAGCCATCAAACCGCTGATAGGCGTTGTACCGCAGGACATAGCTCTATATCCCGAACTGACGGTCGATGAAAACCTTCGTTTTTTCGGCGGAATGTATCCTGTTTCGTCGCACGAACTGAAGGAGCGTATTGAGACCTATCTGCGATCTTTCGGCCTGATGTCGCATCACAAGAAGAAAACAGGACACCTTTCCGGAGGCATGAAACGGCAGGTCAACCTTATTGCCGCATTGTTGCACAAGCCTGCACTGCTTTTTTTAGATGAACCGACTGTCGGCGTCGATGTACATTCGCGTCGGGTTATTATTGAAAACCTGCAGAACCTTCACCGCAGCGGTATGACGATTGTTTATACTTCGCACGATATGAAAGAAGCGGAACAGTTGTGCACGCATGTAGCCCTGATGAATCATGGACGGATTATCTGCGAGGGCGTTCCCCGCCGGCTTATCGACGAGGCCTCCGTTTCTTCGCTTGAAGAACTGTTTATAAAAAAAACGCTGTAATAAAATCCGCCGCTTAAGATGAAGAATTTTATAAATTTACTGTATAAAGACTTTCTGCTGCTTATTCGTGATTTCTGGGGCGTTGTACTGTTATTCCTGATGCCGTGGGCGCTGGTGCTGATGATGACATACCTTCAGGACAGTACGTTTCGTTCGATTAATGAAAATCGTGTTCCGCTGTATCTGCTTAATAACGATCTTGATTCGTTAGGCGACATGGTCAGCCGACATCTCCTTGCAAATACTATATTTAAGGTATCAACCGAAGTGAACGGACAGGTCCTTTCGGTGTATGAACTTGAGGAAGCTGTTTCACGCGGCGATTATCTTATCGGCGTTATCATACCGGAACATGCAACGGAACAGCTACGCGAGAAAGTCCGGCAGGGCGTCGAGAGGGCTTTCAATGGCGACGGCGAGAGTTTTGCGGCAGGCGGTGACGGCGTGAACCGGATGAAGAGCCACCATCTTGAAATAAAGATTCTTATTGATCCGAAAGCGAAGCAATCTTTCCGCACATCCCTGATACGCGCTGTTCGCGAAAATGCATTAACGGTGCAGAATAAACTTCTTCTCGGCGAAATAACGCGGCAGGTGAACCGTATCGTTCCGATACCCGTAAACCTTGATATCAATGCAGACGAACTGATTACGATCAGCGAATCGTATGCACAGTCAGGCAAAACAGATATTATTCCTAATTCCACTCAACACAATGTGCCGGCGTGGAGCATGTTTGCCGTGTTTTTTATCGTAATATCGCTGGCCGGTAATATGATTGGCGAACGTGAAACGGGCTGTTTCAATCGCTTGATGACGATGCCTTTTTCATTTCGCCTGTATATATTGAGCAAAGTAAGCGTTTACTTGTGCGTCTGTATGCTCCAGTTTGTGCTAATGATTCTGACGGGCATGTATGCGATACCGTTGCTTGGTTTGCCGGTGTTAAAAGTCGGGCATAGCCTGTCCGCTTTGGTAGCAATGTCCGTATCGTCGTCGTTAGCCGCTATCGGTTACGGGCTGGCAATCGGGAGCGTTGCCCGTACGAATCAGCAGGCGAGCGTTTTCGGTGCAGTGTCGGTGGTCATCCTTGCGGCGATAGGAGGCGTGTGGATACCGACATTTGTTATGCCGCGTTTTATGCAGATAGCAAGTAATATTTCACCCTTAAACTGGGGACTGAACGGCTTTAATGAGATTTTTGTCCGCGATGCAGGTTTCGGCGACATACTGCCTTATGCGTCGGCGTCGTTGCTGTTCTTTGTCATTACGTTGATGATTTCTTATCGTAGCAATCGCAAGAGACGGATATAATCTGTCCCGCTGACGTGGGCGGAAGCATTTATAATAATGTTAATATAAGTTTTTTACGGCATTATAACGCAAAAGAATGTTATTTATGGCGAATATTCATTATTAAAACAGGTTTAAATTAATATTTTTAGTTACGTTTGCATTCAATTTTAACATCAAAAATTAACAATCATGAAAAAGAGAATTTTATCAGTAATGCTGTTTGCATTTATTTCGTCCGTGTTTGTATCGGCGCAGAACAACACGTTGACAGAGAAAGAAAAAAGTGAAGGCTGGAAACTTTTGTTTGACGGAAAAGGTTTCGAAGGATGGCGCAAATGCCATGGCGACCAGATGGCTGCCAATTGGGAGATTAATGACGGGGCGATGAAAGTGAAACGCGGACAGACGGCGGGACGCGGACAGGGCGGGGATATCCTGTATTATGCCGAAAAGTATTCGAATTTTGAACTGTCCATAGACTGGAAGATTGAGAAAGAAGGCAATTCGGGTATTTTCTATTATGTGACGGAAGTGCCGGGGGAGCCTATTTATTACTCGGCGCCGGAGGTGCAGGTGCTCGACAACTGGAATGCATCAGACAATAGGCTGACAAATCACCTTGCAGGCTCTTTGTATGACATGCGTTCCGCATTACCCCAAAATGCAAAGCCTGCCGGCGAGTGGAATACGATTATTATCCGCGTGAAAGACGGGAAAGCGACGCATGTTCAGAATGGCGAAAAGGTAGTGGAATATACCCTCTGGACGCCGGAATGGTACGAAATGATTGCAAAAAGCAAGTTCAAAGACTGGCAGGGATTCAAGGACGGGCCTGCAAAGGAGGGATATATCGGCTTGCAGGATCATGGGTATGATTGCTGGTTTCGGAATATTAAAATAAGGAAGCTGTAATTATCGGGGTATATGCATGAAGATTAAACTGATTTATCCCAAATGGAAGAAGTTGCCGGGGCAGACTACTTTTAATCTGCCCCCGCACGGTCCCGTTGTATTTGCGGCTACGCTTCCCGAATATGTGGAAGTTTCGTTTACGGACGAAAATGTTGAAAACATTGATTTCGACGAAGCATGCGATTTCGTCGCAATCTCTATGATGTTGAGTACGCAGGTGAAACGCGGCTGGGCGATTGCCGATGAATATCGTCTTCGCGGCAAGCAGGTTATGTTCGGCGGCATTTCGACCATGTTGCATGCCGAAGAAACCATGGAACATGCCGATTCCGTCTTTCTCGGAGAATCGGAAGGACGCATGGAAGAAGTACTGGGCGACTGGAGAAAGGGAATGTTGAAAAAAGTATATAATTATTTAGTGCAACAGCCCTCCATTGAGGATGTAGGCCCGGCCCGCCGCGATTTGTACAAGCGCGAGCTTTACAATCATAAGGGCGTACAGATGGTTGATTTGTTTCATGCTTCGCGCGGTTGCCGTTTCAGTTGTTATCCGTGCGCCGTATCTTATCTGGGTGGCCGAATTTTCCGCCCCCGGCCGATCGACAGAGTAGTGGAAGATCTGGCTTCAATAGAGAATAACCGTTTGTTTGTCGTAGACAATTCCCTTGCGCAAAATAAAGAATGGGAAATGGAGCTTTTCCGCGAAATGATTCCTTTCAGGAAAAAATGGATAAGCCATACAATCGAAGACGACCCGAAGGTGCTTGATCTCGCTGCACAAGCTGGGGCGTGGTACGTGTACCAGGCGGTGTATGACACGTCAAACTATATAAAAGAACGCGTGAAGCGTTATCATGATTATGGCATCGGCGTCGAGGGAACGATACTGCTGGGCATAGACAGTCAGACGGAAGACGACATCAAGCGGCTGGTTGATTTCCTCCTTGAGATAGACCTCGACCTGGCCGAGTTTACCGTCATGACCCCCTTCCCCCATACAAAAGGCTATGACGATTACCTGCGCCAGGGACGTATTTTTGATTTCGACTGGAATCATTATAATGCGGGACAAGTGGTGTTCCACCCGAAACACATGTCGGCGGAGCGCCTGCAGGAACTGTACGAATATGCATGGGATATGTTCTATAAAGACGAAAGCCAGGAACAGAAGATGTTTCGCCTGTTTACCAATGTTGTTTTACGCGAAATGTCGGAGGGGACATACCGCCCCCGCAACCGTTCGCTCGTCAACAAATCATTTGGAAAAGAAGTCGTAAGGAAATTGAAGGTTGAGAGTTGAGAGCGAATTATTTTTCACTTTCAATCTTCAAATAAGATGGAGCGCAACGCAGTTCTATGCGTTGCGTACGTGGTGATTTTGTGTATGATCGAGTAGACTGCTCTGCCGGTTATCCGGTAGGGAGAGTTTTTATCACACCACTGTACGTACGGGTCGTGTATACAGCGGTTCGTTAAGATGGGGGCAATGGATTTGTAAAGGGGAAGCATTGCTTCATAACGAGGGTGTGTCAAAAGTCCCCTTAGATAATTTTGAAGTTACAAATTCATGTTACGCAATTGCCCGGCATATCCCCGGACTGGTTGCGCATCGCGTAGCAGGCTGGAAGGGTATCGCGCTCCGGGCTGGGAGGGTATCGCATCCCATCGGGATACCGTCTGTAATCAGGTAATTGCGTAACATGAGTTACAAATTATAAGTTCATCAATATTACATAAGGGCTAATACTGTCTAAAAAGCCATTTCGATCTCTAAAAACAGAAATAAGTGGTCTCTATAGTTGACGCAACTTACAATTTATAACTCATGTTACGCAATTGCCTGATTACAGAACGGCGCGATACGCCCCCGGCCCGGAATCGTATCCGATTCTATACTTCACGCGGCAAGGATTTGTGTATTACCGGCATACTCCGGACAGGCTCAGGCTTGCTTCAGTCTAACCATGTTGTTGAAGCCCTCCCCATACATCGTGGGCGCAGGCTTCCATGCATCGTGGAAGCAGGCTTCCATGCATCGTGGAAGCAGGCTTCCATGCATCGTGGAAGCAGGCTTCCATGCATCGTGGGCGCAGGCGCCCATACATCGTGGGCGCAGGCGCCCATACATCGTGGGCGCAGGCGTCCATGCATCATGAAGTTAATAAGCACAAAGTCATACCGTGTAAAGTATAATACCGGAAGCGGATACGCTCCCAGCCTGCTACACAATGCGCAACCAGTCCGGGGATATGCCGGGCAATTGCGTAACATGAGTTAATAGTATCTTTTGTGTCAGGGAAGAATGACAACCTTTGTGCCTCAAGGCATGGTCTCCAATAAACTGTCGTCCACATTTCCGGCACAAATAATTTTGCTTTCCATACGATTTCCAGCCATTCCTTTTTATCTTCGTGCTTTGGCAATCGGGGCAATGGAGGGGGATTGTTATTTGCATTTACAAAAATACTAATTCATTCCCTGATTGCCATATATTTACACCAGCATACTTTTTACATCACAACCTGATTATTTTTCATTGTTTGGAAAATTACCATTTGTAGTTGAATCCGAACGAAAACAGTTCGTTCACCTGCATATAAGTATCGGAGTCGGGCGCTTTTGCCACGCCATCGTCATAGCGCAGGTACAGATATAGTGTTGTGGAGAAATACTTGTTCAGGGCGATGTCGAATGTGTTTTCGAATTCGCCGATCACACGTTCGTAGTTTGTAAAGTAAGACAGGCGTGATTTCCATGTGACGCTTTTGCTGAATTTTGTTGTTTTATCCATTGTGACGGTCGATCCGAATGTCTTGAGTACGTAATCGAAAGAGCCGTCTTCATTCTTTGGGAAATAGGCGCCGAGGTTGATATTTTTGTTTGTACTGTACATATATTTGAAGGAGAGAGGCTCGATGGAGAGCTTCAAGTCGAGCGAACGATTGGGCGTTTTGAACTTTGGCTTGGCGTTATACGTCATACCAACGCCGATATTGATGGTGTAAGGTGCCAGGAAGGCAGAATGTTTTTTGTCTGTATTTGCGATGTATTTGTTACTCATCGACGTGACAAATTCCGCGGAAGAAGAATAATCCCAGTTCCGGATGGCCTGCAGTCCGAAATTGCTTCGGAAACGCAGTTCATCGTTTCCGGTGGTATAGTTGCGCATCGTGTCGTTGGGTGCGTTGTTGATGGTGAGCATTGTGGACAGGGTGTTTGTTACCGACAGTTTGTCCTTTTTGTAGTTATACGAAGTGGTGGTACTGGTAATGATGTTCATGTTGTCGATTTTTCCTTTGTGCCAGTTGTCGGAACTTTTGTTTTGCGAAAACTTGATGCTTGCCGCAAATGACGACGTCCAGTATTTCCTGTCGGGTATGAATTTTATTACGGGATCGACCGTTTCGGGGGTGACCCTTGAGGTCTTTACATCTAATATAACCTGCTCTTTTGGCGCTTCTATGCTTTTGGGGCGTACGGCTTTTTTTTCCCTCAATTGCCATATCGTATACTTGAAATTTCTGGGATCGCGGAGTAAGACCTGTTTATATGCCTGGTCTTCGAGCCTTTTTTTGAGTAAATAGTAATTGAACATGTTTGTTGCACGTTTGTTTTTGTATGTGATTACGGGAAGCATTTTGTAATTCGAAAAAGCTAAAGAGTCGCGGTTGAATTTGTAATCCAGTTTAGGGAACATCCCGCCCCGGAATACGTTCGAGATGTAAAAATCATTATCAATCATTGCTTCTTTGAGAGAACGGTAGCGGTTTGCCGGCCATGGCTCTGTCGTGGATATCGTCCATGCCATGACCTCTTCGGATAATCCGGGTGTTTTGCCGCTTTGTGCATTTGTATTTGCAATGACAGTAAAGAAAAATGCAAAAGACAAAATAGCGGTTATTTTATATTCTTTTATGTAATTCATCATTATTCTTCATTAAACGATTTTAACGTGAATGCAAATGTAGCGTTTTTTTTGAAAACGGACAAGTTTATTTTGTATTGCTTTCAACTTTTATTATCTTTGCCCCCTTAAAATTAAAATTATATAGCAGTGGCAAAAACAAAGTATATTTTCGTGACGGGAGGCGTTGTATCTTCCTTAGGTAAGGGGATTGTTTCGGCCTCGTTGGGCAAACTGCTTCAGGCGCGGAATTATAAAGTGACGATACAAAAGTTTGACCCGTATATAAACGTTGACCCCGGGACGCTCAATCCCTATGAGCATGGGGAATGTTTTGTTACGGTTGACGGTCGCGAAGCCGATCTTGACTTGGGGCACTATGAACGTTTTCTGAATGTTCCTACAACGCGTGCGAATAATATTACGACAGGTCGTATTTATCAGAATGTTATTGAGAAAGAACGGCGTGGCGATTTCCTCGGTAAGACGGTGCAGGTCATTCCGCATATTACGGACGAAATAAAACGCAATGTTAAATTGCTGGGAACGAAGGATAAGTATGATTTCGTTATTACGGAAATAGGCGGTACGGTCGGTGATATTGAATCGCTGCCTTTCATCGAGAGCGTGCGTCAGCTGAAATGGGAGCTTGGGAAAGACTGTATATGCGTGCATCTTACGTATGTTCCTTTTATCGCTGCCGCCAAAGAATATAAGACGAAACCTACGCAACATTCCGTCAAACAGTTGCAGGAGCTTGGAGTGCAACCGGATATTCTGGTGCTTCGTACCGAACGCGAGCTTGGCGCTTCGATTCTTCATAAGGTGGCGCTGTTTTGCAATGTTTCCAAAGAAGCGGTTGTCCAGTCGGTCGACGTCTCGACGATTTACGAAGTGCCGCTTATGCTCCAGCGTCAGAAAGCGGATGAGATATTGTTGGAAAAGGTCGGATTCCCGCCGGTGGGACCTACTCCTGAAATGAAACAGTGGAAAGAATTTCTGCATCGCAAAAGCGTTGCGGTAAAAGAAGTTAAGATAGCGATTGTCGGTAAATATGTCGAGTTGCAGGATGCCTATAAGTCAATCGAAGAATCGCTGCTTATCTCGTCGATTTATAATGACCGTATCCTGGACTTGCATCTGGTTCATTCGGAGAAAATCAACGAACGTAATGTTGAGGAACAGTTGAAGGATATGGACGGGATTGTCATTGCTCCCGGTTTCGGGCAGCGAGGTATCGAAGGGAAGTTTGTGGCTCTGAAATATGCCCGTGAACATGATAAACCGTGTTTCGGCATTTGTCTCGGCATGCAATGCATGGTTGTGGAATATGCCCGTAATGTATTGGGACTCGAAGGCGCAAATTCGACGGAAATGGAACCGAATGCCCCTTATAAAGTCATTGACCTTATGGAAGAACAGAAGAATATTACGAATCTGGGAGGCACGATGCGTCTTGGCGAATATGAATGTGAGCTTAGGAAAGGCACAAAAGTGTATGAGGCCTATGGGAAACAGCATATACAGGAGCGTCACCGTCACCGTTATGAGTTTAATAATGAGTTTAAGAAGCAGTTTGAGGATGCAGGGATGATGTGCGTCGGGGAGAATCCCGAAACGAACCTTGTGGAAGTCGTGGAAGTGCCGGGACTTAAGTGGTATGTGGGCGTTCAGTATCACCCGGAATATAACTCTACGGTTATTAAGCCCAATCCGCTGTTTGTCGGCTTTGTGAAGGCGGCTATAAATGTAAAATAATTAACCGTTAATACGAATGGATAAAAATACAGTAACAGGTTTTGTTTTAATAGGATTGGTTTTGATTGGGTTCAGCTGGCTTAACCGGCCTTCGGAAGAACAGATGGAAGCCCAGCGGCGTTATCAGGATTCGATAGCTTCGGTAATGCAGGAGAAGCAGCAGTCTGCCGTTACGGCGGAACAGGCGCGTAAGGAAGCCTCATTCACGGAGGCGTTGCCGGAAGAAGTTTCCGATTCATTGCGCCGGGCACAGTTGCAAAACGCTTTCGGAGCGTTTTCATCGGCCCTTACCGGTACGGACGAGGTGATAACGCTTGAAAACAACCTGATAGAGGTTCGGATAAGCAGCCGGGGCGGGCAGGTATGCTATGCGCGGGTAAAGGATTATGTCACGTACGAAAAAGAGCCGCTGGTGCTGTTTGACGACGGTGATTCCCGCTTTGGCCTTACTTT
>JAISEJ010000115.1 GCA_031264155.1 Tannerella sp.
ACGATTGCCGACATTGCCGTGGCAACGAATTCGGGCCAGATCAAAACGGGCTCATTAAGCCGTTCAGACCGTATGGCTAAATACAACCAGCTTCTCCGCATCGAAGAAGAATTAGGCAATCTGGCTGTTTATGGATATAAAAAATTGAAGTAATAGTAGTCAAAGCACTCAGAATAGTTAAATAATTTTTCTGATTCTCAAAAGTAAAAGAGAGGCCAATGGATTGGTTTCTCTTTTATTATAAATATATGTACCTGTTAATACGGTTAATCCTTTTATCCTCTCTCGACCACCGGGTCATCGACCGGGCCAACCGGAAAATAATAAGAAAAGGAAACCAGGACGGAAGCAGCTATACGTTATGATTTCTTGCGGTACTGTTAGTCGACGTTTTTTTGCATTTATGGTGTTTTAATCAATATTTTTTGTACTATACCTATGAAGTTACTTTTCGAACTATATTTGCTTTCATTGAGACGACTTTCTCGAAACAATGATCCTTCCGTATATATTCGGGTAATGGAGAAATTGCAATTATTCAGTACTCATATTGTCGGAGATAACTTTGCTGACGCGTCTATATTCTTAAAAGAGAGCGATGCTTTCGAAGAGCCGGAAACAGGGAGATTAAAGTTTTAACGAACTATGATTTCTTGCGGTAATTTCATGTTTATCTTTGTGAGATGAAAGAAGAAAAACTAAACAATCCTTTTTTGGTAGCGGGATATTATAGTCCGGCTTATTTCTGTGATAGAGAAACAGAAACGGGAAAAATTATTTCGGCATTGTCCAACAACCGGAATATTTCGCTTATCAGTCCCCGCCGTTTCGGGAAAACCGGACTGATACATCATGTCTTCTACCACCTGAGGGCACAGAGAAGCGAGATTTACTGTTTTTATGTTGATATTTTTTCTACTCAGAATTTATCGGATTTTGTACAATTACTCGCTAAAACAATACTTGGGAAATTAGACAATTATTCGGAAAAGACATTAAAGGGTATTTCCGGGATTTTTAAAAGTTTTCGTCCGGCTTTTTCATTTGATACGTTGACCGGTGTTCCAACTGTCACATTAGACATTCATCCCGAACAAGTTCAGGGCGGGTTGCAGGAGATTTTTGCTTATTTGCAGCAGTCGGGGAAGCGATGTTATATCGCTATCGACGAGTTTCAACAGATAACCGAGTATCCCGAAAAGGGCGTTGAAGCCTTATTGCGTTCTTATATACAATTTTCCGACCAGGTAAAATTTATCTTCGCGGGAAGCAAGAAACATTTGATGGACGCCATGTTTTCATCCGTGAATCGTCCCTTTTATCAGAGTACGCAAAAAATCGGGTTGAAAGAAATTCCATTGGCAACGTACAGCCTGTTTGCTGAAAATTTGTTTGCGCAATATGGAAAACAGCTGGATAGCTCGATATTTAAAACCGTTTATAATACGGTTTTAGGGCACACCTGGTATATTCAGTTTATACTCAATCAATTGTTTTCTCTCATGCAAAATGATTATTCGGAGAACGATGTGAATAAAATCATTTCGGATGTGTTGCAGGAAGAAAACGCCACCTATAAAACCTATTGCGAATTGTTGACGAAAGGGCAATTGCGCCTGTTGACAGCTATTGCCAAAGAACAAAAAGTGAACGCTCCTTTTCAAACGTCATTTCTGCAAAAACATCATTTAACGGCTGTAAGCAGCGTGAAATTAGCGCTGAAATCGTTGATCGACAAAACCTTGATACTAAAAGATGATGAAGGAAACTATTTCGTCTACGATCGTTTTTTTTCCTTATGGCTGGAGAAAGCCTTTAAGTAACATTTTATACCCGGAACAATATAGTTTTGTACATTGCGGATTACATCGTAGCGCGTTTAAGTTAAGGTCTTGATGCCGTAGAGCATCAAATTTCGATAACCCCGGTGCAAGCGAAGCGCAGCCCGGGGTAGAACGAGCCATCCCTCCTACTCAACTCCGTAGCGAGTTGAAAAACCATTGAAACCATGGCTTATTCTTCAAAATGATAAAACCAGCGGTGAAAAGGGGGAGGAGATGCGGAATATTTTTTAAAAAACAGACTTGTGTAAAAAACAACCCAAAAAGGTTGATTATTAATTTTTTAAAGAAATTGTTTTTTTCTGTTTTTTAAAGAGAGGCGGGAAAAAAGACAACTAAATCAGAAAAAAAAACAGCAAAAAGTGCTTGTGTTATAGTACAATTTGAAAAAATATCGTATGTTTGCAGGCTAAAGGATGTATTTTCTACATATCTCTCTTTAAGAGACATAAAAAAAGAAGACAGATATTATTTTTGGTGTTGAAAATGTAAAAGTTGAAGAAAAAAACTTCCTTGATATAATCTTCGTTGACAAATATGTGTTAATGTAGATAAAGTAATACACTTTTTTACAGTTGCTTTTTGGGAGTGACGAACCTTTTTGTGTATAAACTTTAGTCTAAGTGAGAAATAAAATATTCTTTTCTAAGCTGCTTCAGCTTCAATATTTGAACAGATGGTTGATTCTTATCAGCGATTTGTTCTTGTCGGTATCTTCTACTGCGATATCCTTTTTATTTATTGACCTGGTATTAATGGCAACATTCTCTGTAAAGTTTATGTTGCCTGTTTTATTATTGTCTGTCCTGTGCAGCGCCGTAAGTTTTCTGTTTTTTCAAACATATAAAGGTGTCATCCGCCACTCCACGTTTGTAGAAACCGGGCGTATTGGCCTGGCGTCTCTGTCTAAAGCCGCCGTTTTATTTCCGGTTGTCTTCTTTTTGCTGGAGATACCCAACGGCCAATACCTTTTTGTTACAGCCGTTATGGATGTTTGCATTACTTTTTTCATGCTGGTTTTCCAACGGGTTGTTTTGATAAGTGTTTACAATCACATGATAGATGGGGTAAATAGTAAAACAGAAAGGAAGAGTTTGTTGATTTTAGATACGGGCTCACAGTCCGTATCTTTAATAGGTTCTTCTTTAGCTGCTATTGAACGGAATTATCAGGTAGCAGGTTTCCTCAATATAGATCAGACACATGCGCTTCGCATCGGGAAATACAGTATCTATGGCGTAAAGAAACAGGAAGATTTTGACCGGTTGATTGCCCGGCTAAACGTGAAAGCGGTCCTTTTCCCTGATTATAAGTCGCTGAAAAAAGAACAGGATCGGTTGGTCCGTTTTTGTGAAAAAAGAAAAGTGCGCATGCTGATCTTGCCTTCCATAGATGAATTAAAGGAAGGCCGGATCAATTATAAAAATCTGCCCGAAGTACGTATCGAAGATTTGTTGAACCGGGAAGAGATACAGATTAACCTGACGGAAATCATCTCACATCTGAAAAACAAAACGATCCTGGTAACGGGCGCTGCCGGCTCCATTGGCAGCGAATTGTGCCGGCAATTATGCCGTCTGGGCGTAACACAACTGATACTGATAGACAATGCCGAAACCCCGCTTCACAATATCCGCCTGGAGCTGGAAGAAAAATTCCCGGACGTACAGTTACGTTCCATTATAGGAGATGTACGCGTAAGGGAGCGGATGGAAAGCCTGTTCACCCGCTTTTTCCCACAGATCGTCTTCCATGCGGCTGCCTATAAACATGTTCCGTTGATGGAAGAAAACCCCTGCGAAGCCGTTTTGGTGAATGTGTACGGAACAATAAATATGGCCGATCTGGCTGTTAAATATAAGGTAGAGCAGTTTGTGATGATCTCCACCGATAAGGCGGTAAATCCCACCAATGTAATGGGCGCCACCAAACGGATGGCTGAGATTTATGTGCAAAGCCTGGGATTAAGCATCAGCCAGGGTAGGAGAGAAGGAGTCACCCGCTTCACAACCACCCGTTTTGGAAATGTATTGGGAAGTAACGGCTCTGTGATCCCCCGTTTCCGTGAACAATTACAGAAAGGAGGCCCGCTAACCGTTACCCATCCGGATATCATCCGCTATTTCATGACGATTCCCGAAGCATGCAGATTAGTATTAGAAGCCGCCTG
>JAISEJ010000169.1 GCA_031264155.1 Tannerella sp.
GAAAGGATGCTCAAAACCGGACAGCGTACCCTGAAGGGGACTCTCATAATGGGGATTAAATGCACGACTTTTACGCTCTTTTTTCATATTTCCTTGCATTAGAACACAACAAATATACACAGAATATAGTAAATATCAATGCATTGAATGTTTTTCAGCAGACCCTAATTAATGATTTACAAATAAATAACTACTTTGTTTAAACGATATATTTCCATCATTACGATTGTAAATATACTAATCTTTATCAAAACTACACAGTTAAATATACATAATAATAACCTAAATAGAAGACTATTATGAATCTCATTATGATATATCTACAAACCGGTTGCAGGTTATTGCGTACACAAACAATTCATCAACGGCACCAGGCAACTTCTCTTCCCGTACGGTTTTTGAGGTCATTCAGGGCCATAAGGATAAGATCTTTTCTATTGCTCCTGCGTTTTTGTAAACAAAATCTCCTGCTGCCGCTCCTGCTATACGGCGTGATTCGGGATCGGATATAAAATTATTCAGGCAACCGGCAAATGCCGCTTCATTGTCAACGGAAAAACCTCCACCATAGTTTATCAGACTTTTAGCTTCTTTAAATTTATGGTATTTAGGGCCGAAAACAACCGGAATACCATAAACGGCCGCTTCCAATGTGTTATGTATTCCGCCGCCGAAACCACCGCCGATATAGGCTACATCTCCATAACGATAGATAGACGAAAGCAAGCCGAAACTGTCTATTATCAGGCAATCATTCGTCCGCAAGGATTCTTCGCTCGATTCCGACAAACGAATGGAGGGACGATTAAGCAACGATTGTATATATAGAAGATGTTCGCGATGAATCTCATGAGGTGCAATGATCAGTTTTACTTCGGGATGCGTGTTAAAATACGGGATAATAAATTCTTCGTCTTCGGGCCAGGAACTTCCGGCAACCAGCATCAGCTTACCTTCTTCCGCAAAAGATTCCACTTCCGGCATAAGGCGTGCATTCCGTTGTATTTCAAGTACACGGTCAAAACGCGTATCACCACAAACTTCAACATTATCAATACCATAACCGGCCAGCAACTTTCGGGAATCTTCATCCTGAACAAATAAACGCTCATAGCACAACAGGGCTTTACGATACCATGCACCGTACCATTTGAAAAACAACTGGCCGGGACGAAACACGGCCGATATAAGGTATGTTTTTATGCCGCGCCTTTTTAGCTCGGTAAGGTAATTGAGCCAGAACTCGTACTTAATGAAAACCGCCATATACGGGTTAGCCAGGTTCAGGAATTTACGCACTTTGAAGGGCGTGTCAAAAGGTAGATAACAAATCACATCCGCACCTTCGTAATTTTTACGTACTTCATATCCGGAAGGAGAAAAAAACGTCAGTAATATTTTATATTGTGGGTAACGCTTCCGGATTGTTTCAATCATCGGTCGCCCCTGTTCAAATTCACCCAGCGACGCAGCATGAAACCATATATATTTAGCTTTACGGTCAATATTTTTCCGCAGGATCCCGTTCGTATACCACTGCCCAATGCGTGTCATACGCGCTTTTCTATTGAAAAAAGAAGCTATCTCAACCGATAATGAGTATAAATGTAACGCTAAAGTGTATAAATTGTGCACGATAATCAAAGGTTAATGGTTTGTACGGAAATAAATATATTCATATTTTAAAAAACTGATTGTCAACCTAATATTTCAACAGCTCGCCGCAGTCTCCGAAGCGTTTCTTCTTTACCGATCGCCTCGGTAATATGAAATATCTGCGGGCCGATGCCTTGTCCTACAAGCGCTAACCGTACGGCATTCATGATATTGCCGAGATGATACCCTTTTTGTTCAATCCAGGCTTTAACGTATTCCTCCGTTCCCTCTACATCAAAAGGTTCGTGTTCGTCCAATATTTCAGTCAGCTCTGTAAGTTGCACTGCGCTGTCTTCCTTCCAGCGTTTTTTACGTGTTTTTTCATCATATTCATTTGGAGCAATGAAAAAATAATATGTCTGTTCCCAGAGTTCGGGGACGAAATTCACGCGTTCTTTCATCATACCGACAATCTTCTCCACATAAGCCGGATCCGCATCGTTAACGCCATGACTTTCTAGTACGGGAATAAACATTTTCGCTATATCGCCATTACTTCGTTTCTGGATATACCGGTGATTGAACCATTTTCCCTTCTCGTAATCAAATTTGGCTCCGCTCTTACTGCAGTGATTTAAATCAAAAAGCTTTATCAATTCATCCATTGTCATCAGTTCCTGATCATTACCGGGATTCCAACCGAGCAAAGCCAGAAAATTAACAACGGCTTCCGGCAGGTATCCGCTTTCACGATAACCGGTCGAAACCTCTCCGCTCTTAGGGTCACGCCATTCGAGAGGAAAAACCGGAAATCCGAGGCGGTCGCCGTCCCGTTTGCTCAACTTGCCGCCACCTTCCGGTTTAAGCAATAACGGAAGATGTGCAAAAGCCGGCATCGTATCGGTCCAACCTAAATAACGATAAAGCAACACATGCAACGGCGCACTCGACAGCCATTCTTCGCCCCGTATCACATGGGTAATCTCCATTAAATGGTCATCTACGATATTGGCAAGATGATACGTCGGCAGGTTATCGACAGATTTAAACAAAACTTTATCATCAATAATAGAAGAGTTTATGACAACATCGCCACGTATGAGATCCCGGACGTGAATGTCTTCGTCGGGTTCGATTTTTATACGTACGACATAACGCTCACCGGCGTCGATGATTGACGTCACTTCAGCGGATGATAATGTCAGGGAATTACGCATCAGCATCCTTGTCGAAGCATCGTACTGGAAATTAGGAATCTCCTTTCTTTTAGCTTCCAGTTCATCCGGAGTATCAAACGCGATATAGGCTAACCCGGCGTCAAGCAATCGGTCGACATATTTCCGGTACAGATATTTCCGTTCACTCTGGCGATACGGCCCGTAATCGCCACCGTATCCTACGCCTTCGTCAAACCTGATATCAAGCCATTTGAAAGCCTCTATTATGTATTCTTCCGCACCCGGCACAAAACGCTGGGAATCTGTATCTTCGATGCGAAGTATCATTTCTCCGCCCTGTTGTTTTGCAAACAAATAATTATACAAAGCTGTACGTACGCCCCCTATATGAAGAGGCCCTGTCGGACTTGGAGCAAAACGTACCCTTACTTTCCGTTCTGACATATATTTTCTCACTTACAATATTAAGAATTGCGCAAAAGTAGCGTTTTTTTTTCTCATACTAAATTTTTTGTGTATTTTCGCCATAAAAAATTACATTGTATTTTCAGACAATCACTAAAGCGACAACATTATGAAGACAAAAAGATCAGTTATTCTGTCAGTTTTTTACATCTTTCTGAGCGCTTTTATTATTGCGCTGTTTTTCCCGCGCGAAGGGAAATTCCGCTATCAGTTTAATGAAGGCAAGCCCTGGAGATACGGCTTACTGACGGCCCCGAGCGACTTCCCGATATATAAGGAAACAAGCGAAATAGAAGCTGCAAAAGACAGCATACGTAAAAAATTCGAACCTTATTTTCGTTTCACCCCCGACGAGGAAAACAAGAAACTCGAGGCCTGGCATGAGCATATGCTTATTTTACAAAGCGCGGAAGCGCCCTATTCTACACTGGTATATATAGACAAAAGTCTCCGCGGGATATACAATAAAGGAATTATTTCGAGCAGCGAGCTTGAATTGATGAATAAAGAAAACCGGACACGCATAACGGTACTCACAAACAGTGTGGCGGACGCCAGGCCGCTGACGGATTTTCATTCGGTAAAATCGGCTTATGAAGAAATCATAAACAACGCGCCGGGATATATTGACAAAGACATCCTCAAAAGATGCAATATCAATGAATACCTGACTGAAAACATCTTTTATGATCCCGATGCGTCGAACAAAATACTGGAGGATTTAATCCGAAATGTTCCGCTGTCCGGCGGCATGGTACAGGCGGGCGAACGTATTGTAGACCGCGGAGAGGTGATTGACAATCATACATATAGCGTACTGCGCTCGTTAAAAATCATACACGAGACGAAGTCCGGGGGCGCGCAACGTCAAAACGTAATTTTTATAGGACAGATTGTTCTTGTATTCGGCATAATGGCTTGTTTCGGGCTTTACATGGCAACTTTCAATTCGAGGCTATTTCTCAAACGCAAAGATTTGATTTTTATTCTATTATGTATTCTCGTAACATGTATCCTGTCTGAGATATGCGTTAAATACAATTTTATGAATATTTACATCATTCCTTTTGCAATCATTCCTATCGTCATACGTACGTTTTTCGGTTCTCATACGGCACTGTTTACCCAGTTGATAACCGTAGCGATATGTTCGTTGACGGCATTGTTTCCATACGAATTTCTGTTATTGCAGATTCTGGCATGTATTGTTGTGATATTCAGCCTGAAAGAACTGTCGCAACGTTCACAGCTGATTAAATGTGCAATATTTGTCTTTCTTTCGTATGTCGTGTTTTATTTAAGCCTTGTGATCTATCAGGAAGGCGATTTCAGCAAGATAAACTGGATGATGATGTTGTATTTCAGTATCAATTTCATATTGCTATCGTTTTCATACACGCTAATTTATGTACTGGAAAAAATTTTCGGATACCTGTCTCCCATTACGTTGATTGAACTTTCGAACCTGAACAATCCGCTCCTCAAAAAGCTTTCGGAAACGGCGCCCGGCACATTCCAGCACACACTTCAGGTGTCGATATTAGCCTCTAATGCCGGCGAAAAAGTAGGCGCGGACACGCAACTCATACGTATCGGAACTTTATATCATGACATCGGGAAAATGAACAATCCCGCATTTTTCACGGAGAACCAGAAAGGATTTAATCCGCACGAAAATCTGTCTTTCGAACAAAGTGCACAGATTATTATCTCCCACGTTACGGATGGCATAAAAATGGCGGAAAAAGCCGGAATACCCCAAAAGATCATTGATTTTATAAGCACGCATCATGGTAAGGGGATGACCAAGTTTTTTTACAATTCTTTCCGTAATGAATTTCCCGACAAACCGGTCGACGAGGCTATATTTACCTATCCGGGACCTAATCCGTCTACCAAAGAAACGGCTATACTCATGATGGCCGATTCCGTAGAAGCGGCATCCCGCAGCCTGAAAGATTATTCGGACGAAAGCTTTAAAAATCTGGTTAATAAAATCATTGACGATAAAATAGCAGACGGACTGCTAAAAAACGCTCCTTTGACATTCGATAATATTGAAGTGATAAAAAGCGTCTTCTTCGAAAGATTGAAAACCATGTATCACACGCGCATAAGTTATCCCGAACTGAATGAACAGAAAACACGCGTTACTGAGGATCAACATCATAATGCAAAATAATCTGCTTAAAAACAGGAATACACCGCATTTCCGAAAGCACGGTTTCCAATGCTTTACGAGTCTCGGAAACCGACGCGGATAAATCCATTTTCAGCATGATTTTACGCACAAACAAGGTCTGGATACGGGTTACGGGAGGGTATACGGGGTTTGAAACACATTCTCCGAGAATGGCTTTTAATTTTGCGGAATAACGATTTGCCATATCGTCCAAAACCTCTTCATTGCGGCAACGCAGGACAATCATTATGAGGCGTGTATAGGGTGGGTAACGGAAGGCAAAACGCTCCTTCAACTGCATTTGCGCCATTCCGGGATAATCAAAATCCCGTATCATTTTCAGCAAGGGGTTATCGGACTGTGAAGTCTGCAGGACGACAGCGCCTTTTCCGTCCCTGCGTCCCGCGTGTCCGCTTACCTGATACATCAGCTGAAAAGCCCTTTCGTAGGCGCGGAAATCGGGGACATTCAGCAAGCCGTCCGCATTCATGATTCCCACAACGCTGACATTCTCAAAATCAAACCCTTTGGTGATCATCTGCGTGCCGATCAGGATCTGCGTCTCTCCTTCTTCAAATGCAGTCAGAATACGCCTGTAAGCGTTTTGTGTACGTGCGGTATCCGTATCCAGCCGGGCCGTCCGGGCCGAAGGAAACAGTACGGCGATCTCCTCTTCCACTTTCTCCGTGCCGAAACCCTGCATTCTGAGTTCCGCGCTGCCGCATGACGGACATCTCGATGGCAACGGCGCCGAATAACCGCAATAATGGCACACCAGACGATATAACTGCTTATGATACGTAAGGCTGACGTCGCAATTGACACAGTGCGGTATCTCACCGCAATTCCGGCAGAGCATCACCGGAGCAAAACCGCGACGGTTCTGAAACAGGATAACCTGCTCTCCTTTCGACAAGGCATCTTCTATTCTTTCACGAAGCAAAGGCGAAAACAATGTCTCATTCATGCGCTTCTTGCGCCGCAGTTCCCGGACATTAACAATGTCCGTTTTCGGAAACCGTTCTTTTTCATGCCGAACGTCCGATTCTACCAATCCGTATTTCCCGTTCAATGCCCATAAGTAAGATTCCAGGGATGGCGTCGCCGACCCCAGCAACACCTTGCCGCCATGTTCAAGAGCCAGCATCATTGCTACATTCCTGGCATGATAACGCGGCGCCGGATCTTGCTGCTTGTAGCTCGGTTCGTGTTCCTCGTCAACGATAATCAGTCCCAGGCGTGCAAACGGCAAAAATACGGAGGAACGGATGCCTAACACGACGATCGGCTCTTCCGTCTGCAGCAGGCGATTCCATATTTCAACCCTTTCATTATCGGAAAATGCGGAATGATACACCAGCAGTTGACGGCCGAAGACCTGTCGCAGGCGCTCCGTAACATGCGTGGTAATCGCTATCTCGGGCAACAGGTAAAGCGCCTGCCTGCCGTTCGACAATGTATCGTGTATCAGGCGGATGTATATCTCCGCCCTGTCGCCCGGCGCAATGCCGTACAACAGGGTGATATTCTTCGTTTCAAAAGATTTCTTTACGTCTTCACATGCTTTTTGCCGGACGCTTGATAGGGCCGGTAATGTGCCGGCAAAGGCATCCGAAGAAGTTATGCGGCTCACCGTTCTTTCTTCGGTGAGAAAAATCCCCCGTTTCACCAGGCTGTTCAATACGGACGGATTAACGCCGGAATGTGCCAGCAGTGTTTTTTTCAGAACATGTTTTGGTTTTACATCATCAGGCACGGCATCCGGGCCGGTTCCGCTAAGGTCAAGGTATTCCAGAAACAGCTTCTCCTGCTGCTTCGCTCTTTTAAGCATGGCCAGGACAAGGTTCATGTCTTTCTCGCTGCGTATATTCCCGGCTAAGCAAACGTGCGTTTCCGTTTTATCTTTAAATCCCTGCTTCAAAGATTCTTTTATCGCTATTGCTCCTTTCCCCAGCAGGGAATTGACGGAGGGGAAAACGTTTTTCAGGCCGGAAGCGCGCTCCAGTTCCGAAACGGACAAGCCGTCCGGCAGCGAAAAAGCGTCTACGATTCTTTGTTCATTAGGCTTAAGCGGTTCTTTCGCTTCATATTCGGGGTTTATCGTAATAACCGTCTCGCTTTCGGGTTTTAAGCCGGAAGGCAGCGCCGCCCGGAAAACCTCCCCTGTCGAGCATAAATAATAAGAAGATATCCATTGCCAGAAACGCAACTGGTAAGGGCGTATCACCGGCTTTCCGTCCGGCAGTGCGAATATCTCTTTCATCGCCGGGTCGTTCCCGTCCGCCTCCTCGCCAATCTCCGCAACGATACCCGTATAGTAATGCTTTTTGCCGAACGGCACAACGACGCGACAATGCACGGAAATAATATTTTCCAGCACATCCGGTATACGATACGTAAAAGCGCCGGCCAAAGGCAGCGGGACTATTACTTTTGCATATTTCATTGATTTCTCGCGCAATATTCGATGATACGGGCTTTCCTGAGAGCTAAAAGAACACAGTCACACCGACAGACCATGTATGCGCCTTACCCTTATAACTGTCTGCATCTTTCGGGTCAAAAGTTTCATAATTATCCGTCAGGCCGAGGCTGTAAGTAAGGCCTGCCTGCAATATATTCAACACTTCCGCCCCTATGCCGAAATTCAATCCGGCGCCAAAGCTTTTCGTCCTGATCTGTTGCGCTATATCGCCGGTGGTTTTCGTCACATTCCACTTGTCATTCCCCGCGACGCGGATATCAATATACGGACCCGCAACGGCGTACGGATTCACAAGCGGCAATCCAAGCTTGAACTTGACATTGACAGGCACTTCCAGAAACGCATTCCTGACGGTTTCATCATCCGAATCAAACCCTTTCTGAGAATACAGCACTGCCGCATCGACGCCTATGCCGCCCCGTCCAAACATCCCTTCCAGCGCAGGGCCGATATGGAATCCCGTGATATTATCCGACTTAAAATATTTCTTGTCAAACTTCGCCTTGGCAATATTAACGCCGCCTTTTACACCAAAACGAAACTGAGCGTCCGCCGTTGATACAACGAACAGCGCTGCCATAATCAAAAGGAATTTTACATTTTTCATACTCTATCTTTTTTAACGTAATCACTATTTACAGAAGACAAACATAATACAAAAATCCAATCTACGCAAGGTTTTGTGACTGTTGTTTTTTTCCGGTAAAGGTAACGGGCCTTTCCCCTATTTGGGAACAGCCTGTTCCCAGGTAAGGGAACAACCTGTTCCCAGGTAAGGGAACAGCCTGTTCCCAGGTAAGGGAACAGCCTGTTCCCAGGTAAGGGAACAGCCTGTTCCCAGGTAAGGGAACAGCCTGTTCCCGGAATTACTCGATTATGGCTTGACTGTCAGAGGTGAAGCGTAAGTAAGCGTCCGCGCTTCGTTCAGCAGGTGATTGCCGCTCGAAAAGCGCGTGACGATGGTCAGCGTGTACTTTCCGGGCTGAAGCGCGGGCGTGCGGGCGATGATTTTCTTCGGGTCGTTCTGCATCAGGCGGTGGTCGACCTTGTAGACCGCGTGATCTGTCAGGCTATCGAGGGTGAAGTAGATGCCCGTCCCGGGATCATCGTCGGGGGCGATGCGGATTTTACGGCCTTCGATGATGATGTCGTCACCGGGCGTGATCACGCCGTCGTAATGGCCCGTCGCGCTGTCGGTCACCAGGCCGATGTACGCGCCTGCATCCCTTATGCCAAGAACTTCAAGGCCTATGTGCGAGAGAGCGTCGCGCGTCTCGGCCGTCTCGATCATGTCGAGGCCGATGCGGTGCGCCTTGGGGTCGTACTTCGGCACGGCGCCCGTCCAGTTGCCGTAGACCCGCGGCGCGATGTGGCTGACCCCGTCCTGCACGCTGTAGCCCTCCTGCAGCTTGCCGAGCACCAGGCCGTCGCGGCGGTTCAGGATGCTCAGGATCGTCTCCTCACTGATTTCCGAGCCGCTCTCGACGATGAGCCGCGCCAGGTCTGCATTGCGAAGCGTCTTGCCCGTGGTTGATACTTCGGCAACGTAGTCGTTGTCCTCTTCTTTTGTTAACTGGTTCGGCCGCAGCCAGACTTTCCAGTAAAATGTCTTGTTCATGATGCTTAATGTTTTAAATTAATAATAATACTGTCATAAAAACCGGCGTCAAAAATAATGAAAAGCAATTGAAAGAGCAAAAAAAACGATTGCTTTTTTGAGGCGCGATGAAAAAGACCGTAAGCCGTCCGGGAGTTGCAAAATGCCGGCCTGATGACGGAAACCGCATTTTATTGTTGACCTCCTTGTGTTTTCCGGCAGAAGTTTGTACATTTGCGATGTCAAACAAATAAACAGTCACAGTCAAACAAAAATTAATATAACATGAACGCATTTGACCCAATCGACCGAATAGAACCGTCCCACACCGTAGTAGACCGGATCATGGAAAAATCCGAGTACTGCAACCGCATCATGGACGAATGTAATGAAATGAAAGAAAAAATCGAACAGACGCGCGACGAGGAAACCCTGCTCAAGCTGAACAACGAACTGCAGCTTCAGATAGACCGGATGCTGAAACTGAAAGAATACGCGCTCGACATTCACGAAACACTCCGGACGATCCCGCACAGCTCAAAACGCCTGCAGCAGGCTGAAGAATACTTCTACCAGGGGAAATTCCAGGAAATGGACGAGGCGCTGGACGCCACGGAAATACGCGCGGAAATGGAAGCCCTCGGGGAAGACAGATTTCTGGAAGACGAAGAGCGGGGTGAAAAAGCGCGCGCCAGCCTGGAATGCAGGTCGTACGAGCTGCTCATCAAGGGGCTTTACCGCTACACCTTCATCGAAAATCCCAAATGGTACGAAGACGTCTACGACCTTTTGAACGATGCAAACGATGCATCCTTCAACGTGCACACCCTGTTTGAACTCGGCTCCTACCTGATGACGACCGACGAACAGGCGTGGGCGCTCGAACTGCTGGACGATGCGTACGTCATGGCTCAGGAGCTGAACGAAGAAGATTGCCACCTGTACGAAGCCAAGTGCCTCTGGGCAAAGGGCATCATCGCGAAAAGGGGGGGGGACTTCCCGGAGGCCATCGAACATGCCGCGAAAGCCCTGAAAATATACACCGAACTGACCGAAAAGAACCCCGCCGAATACCGTCCGAAGATGGCGGAAATGCTGACGGTCATGGGCGATTATCATGCGTATTCCAGGAACTACCCGACAGCCCTGGTCGTGTTTGAAGAAGCAGTGAAAATCCGTCGCGAGATTGCCCTCCACGGCACCGAGGAAAACGCCCTGGACCTGGCTCATACGCTGGACAATCTGGCCGTCGTCCACCTCTGCATGGAAGAACTGGAGGACGCCATCTCGCGGTTTGAAGACGCCCTGAGAATCCAGGAAGATCACCTCGAATATAACCTCTACTCGGTCCTGGCCTCAAAGGCGGATACGCTGTATAACCTGTCGGTCGCCCTCTATAAGGCGAAACGATACGACGAGGCGGTTCGCCGGATAAAGGAAGAGCTGGAAGTCCGCAAAGAGGTGCAGGAAACGGATCCGTTCGGACAGCTGCCCCTCATGGCAAAGGCGCGCAACGTGCTGGCCAACGTGTATTTGGACCTCCGGCGGCCGGAAGATGCCATCCGGGAAAGGGAAAAAGTGGTGAAGCTGTATAAAACCCTTGCCAAACATTCGCCGGAAACCTGGCTGTGCGACTTGGGAGAATCCCTGAACTACTGCTCCAACCTGCACTTCCGCATGAAATCGTACGGCAAGTATTTCCTGTCGATGAAGGAAGCCCTGGAGGTATTCCGCCGACTGGCCGCCACCGACCCGGAGGAATATCTCCCGACCGTCGGATGCCTGCTGGGAAACGTATGCCAATATTATGAACAGATTTCTCCGAACAAAAAAAAATCACTCGAAGCCGCCCGTGAATCCTTCCAGATACTCTCATCCGTCAAGAGAAACAAGACGACCGAAGCAGCATACGCCAAAATGAAGGAGATTCTCGGAGAAAATTCCCTGTAATTACACCTTACGCAGCCTGGTTTATGGCCCTTTGCCCGGCGCAGTCTGCGGTAGTAGAGACGGGGCGCGCCCCGTCTCTACAGCCTTGCTTCCCGCCCGGCGCAGCCTCCAGACTGCGCCGGGCAATTCTTTCACGCTATTTCGCAGAAAAGACGGCAACCTGTTCCGAAACAAGCTCGAAAAATCCGGCAAGCC
>JAISEJ010000170.1 GCA_031264155.1 Tannerella sp.
TTGCCCGGCTTCTGCGACGTCATGGCCAGATGCCTGTTATTCGTAAGCATGTTAATAAGCGAAGACTTGCCGACATTCGAGCGGCCGATAAACGCATACTCCGGCAAACACCCCTCCGGACACTTCCCGACGTCGGTATTACTGATTACAAACTTTGCACTTTTTATCTCCATAAATTAATTTTTTAAGCAGGCAAAGATAATGCAAGCCGTTAGGAATACAAAATATGTTCATATAATTTTTATTGCCGCGCCGCCTTCTCGCATGTCGCATGTCGTTCCGGCGATTATGCGCTATTTTTTGATTGTGAAGAGTGTGCCGGAAGGTTCCCGCGAACCTTATTCGATGGAAGGAAGCGTGCGAGAGCCTCCCGCGAACTTTCTTCAACGGAAGGAAGCGTGCGGGATGCTCCCGTGAATTTTCTTCGACAGAAGAAACCGTGCGGGAGACTCCCGCGAACTCTCTTCGACAGAAGTAATTGTGCGGGAGATTCCCGCGAACTCTCTTCGATAGAAGGAAGCGTACGGGAGGTTCCCGCGAACTCTCTTCGACAGAAGGAAGCGTGATCTATTGTGCGCTGAGCTTGAAAACGAGGCTTTCCATTTCGTTGTACAGTGTAAAATTCAGGCCGGCGGTCATCAGGTATTCGCCGCTGAAAACTCTGCCTTCGTATTTGTCAAAACGCGAACGGCTGTCGGGGTTTTTGTTGATTTCCGTCAGCAGGTATCTTTTTTCGGGCTGAAGGCCTTGCAGTACAATCGTCGGCGGGTTCGGGTAGACTTCTTTCCGCACCATAAAGTTGAATACGATGGCTTCGTCGCGGTCGGCGTCGACGTACATGTATACGGTGCGATTGTTCCTGTACGGCGAAAGTATGCGGTATAAGTCGCCCGTGAGGATTGTGCGGCGTATTTCCTTGTATGTCCGGATGGCGTTCTTTGAAAATTCGTATTCTTTTTCCGTCATCTGCGAGGGCTGCAGGTCCATGCCGAGTTTGGCGGCCATGGCAATATCGAACCGGCATTTCAGCGACATGCTGCGGCCCGATATGTGGTTGGGAGATGCCGATACGTGGCTCGCCAGCCCGATGGTCGGGAAGAAATACTGCGCGCCCCACTGGGTGATGATGCGCTGGAGCGGGTCGTTGTTGTCGCTGATCCAGTATTCGTCGAAGTATTGCATGGAGCCGTAGTCGATGCGCCCGCCGCCGCCGGAACATGCCATGAAGGTCACGTTCGGGTATTTCGCGCCGATTTTTTCCATGATTTCCATCAGGCGCCGGGTGTAGTCGAAGAAGAGGTGCGTCTGCTTGTCGGCCGGCAGGTAAGGCGAGCCGGAATTGAAGACGTAACGATTGCAGTCCCATTTGACGTATTCGATGCCCGGGTTTTCCTGCAACAGATTGTCCACCGTGTTGAATACAAACTCCTGGACCTGCGGGTTACTCAGGTCGAGTATTAGCTGGTTGCGCAGCAGCGTCCGTTCGCGGTGGGGCTGCGAGATGACCCAGTCGGGATGTTTTTCGTAAAGTTCGCTCTTCGGGTTAACCATTTCAGGCTCTATCCATATACCGAACTTTATATTCCTCTTCCTGCACTCGTCGATGAGGTACGGTATGCCGCCGGGCAGTTTCGAGGTGTTGGTTTGCCAGTCACCCAGCCCGGCATTGTCGCTGTTGCGCGGGTACTTGCGGCCGAACCATCCGTCGTCGAGCAGGAAGAGTTCAAATCCCATCCTGGCGGCGTCGTCGATGATTTTCGTCAGTTTGACCTCGTCGAAATCGAAATACGTGGCTTCCCAGTTGTTCAGGAGCACGCTTCTTTCCCCGTTCCCGTTCTTAATGCCGTACGTCCTCGCCCAGCGGTGGAAGTTGCGGGTGATCGTCCCGGCCCCCTCGCGACTGTAGGCAAACAGGAAAGCGGGCGTCTTGAACACTTCGCCCTTCTCAAGCGTATACTCGGAAGCATACGGGTTGGCGCCGGAGATGACGCGCAGCCGGTTGTAGTTGTCCACCTCGAAGCAAAAGCGGAAATTTCCCGGCCAGGCCAGCGTCCCGCCTATCGTCTCGCCGGCATTTTCGGCCAATGGGCCGTTCAGCGAAAGCAGAAAGGACGGATGCGTAAACTGGTGCGTGCGCACGCCCAGTTTGGAATCGACGATTTTGATGCCTTCCGTCAGCTTCTGTTCCGAGATATTCATTTCGTTCGCCCAGTCGCCGTGGAAATGGCTGACATAATATTCGGACGCATCAAAAGACAGGTCGGACGAAGCGAAATCCGTAAGGCGGACGCTTTTCTTCTGCCCGTTCCTTATCTCGACCCACTGTTCGAGGATGTCTTCCCGCCGGTAAGCCCTGTAATGAATCGTCACGAACAAATCGTAGTATTCATCTTTCAACTCGATAGTCGTCTGCACGATATTATCATCAATCTGTTTGACGGACGAGGCCACGTATCCCAATTCCACGGACGTATTCCCGTCGGACTGTATGGCCCTCAGCGCCGCTTCGAAAACATGATCGGTGCCGAACGTAGAATAGGATGAAAACGTTTTCGTATCGACGGACATCATTTCGTTGATGTCTTTTACCGATGTCCCGAAGTAGGCCTGTTCCAGCCTGTTTTTTTCGTTCACTTTCAATAGCAGGCACGTATTCGTCGTCGTCACCGGAATATATTCAACGGCTTTCGCAGCAGAAAACGAACACATTAAAAGAAAAAAAATAATCATAAACCTATCATTCTTCATAGCAATTTTATTTAGCAGTTTAGTAAATTACCGCAAAATTAAGTTTTCCCGGAGAATAAATGCAAATAAACCTGTCATAAAATAGCGCCTTTGAGGAAAAATAACTGTACGATGCACATTCACGCTATTTTATGACAGGGTCGAGCAGCGCATAAATGTATTTTCGAGATGCATTTTCGGCCAGCCATTCCACTTCCTTTTCGGATTCGAACAAACGCTGTTTCTCCCGGAAAAAGAAGAGATAAACCCCTTTTGATTTGCAATCTTTGATAAAAAAATGTATTTTTGTTGCGGAATTACTGATATTAATTTTAAAGAAGGAGAGGGTATGAAAGGGCAGGAAGATGTATTTAAGCGGTTTCGCGAGTCTTTTCAAAATATGGATGGACGTTTTCATATTCTTGAGCATCGTGTACCGGTAGAACAGCAAATGGAGTATTTCCGGTTTTCGGACCGGATACGCAAGGCGATAAATAAACTAAATGACGTTGATTATCAGCAGTACATGACTGATTTGCAAGATGGAGACTTGTCGAAGGAAAAAAAGAAACGAATTCTTTCGATTTTAGCATCATCGAAGCAGGTACGCGCTTACAGGCTACTGGAAAAGTATGTACAGGAACCCGATCCGGAACTTGTGAACTGGGCTTATATGGCTTTAATGGAAAGTCGTATTACACTCGAATCCGAATTATCGGGAGAGAAACAGATTTATATATCTACGGGTTTGGGAGGCAAGGGCGAAAAGTTGCGTTTTTATGTTTTGATATTGTCATCCCGGGAAATCCCGTTTCTTGATTATCAATGTGAAGTTATCGAAAAAGAATTCGGATATGCACTATCCAAAAACGATTGTGAAATAGAACGGCTAACGATTGGCGACCGATATGTGGAACTTGTTTTTTTGGTACCCGTGAGAGCTGATATGAAAAAGATACTGGAAGATGTTATATGCGAATGTAATCTGTATGGAAATTTCCTGTCGGAAATTTTTACGGTTACAAATGTCAAAGAACTTGATCGGGAGGAGGTTAATCATATTGTAGAGAGATATGGGCATGATAAAACAAGCCGTTAAGTTCGGTATTGTAGGAGGGGGAAATACATTGCTGTCACTTGCGGTGATTTGGTTTATGACGAAGAAACTCGGATGTACTGAAGCATTTTCTAATTTTGTCGGATATTTGATCGGATTGATAAATAGTTTTTTCATGAATCGTATGTGGACATTTGAAAGCAAGAACAATATGCTCGGTAGCGCTGTTAAATTTTTTATTGTTTTTGCCGTTTGCTATTTGTTGCAGTTAAGCGTGTTATTGCTTCTGAATCGCTATTGTCCGTATGACCCTCCGTTGTATGCGCTGTTCGAACCGGTATTAAAGATTTTAAGAATAGACACGTTGTTTTATATTCAAATAACAGCCATGATTATATATACCGTGCTTAATTTTTTGATTAGTAAATATTATACATTTAAAGAATAATACTCATTATGTCGAAACTGTCTGTTATAGTCCCATGTTACAACGAAGAGGACGTCATTGCCGAATCATATAAGCGGACGAAATCGGTTCTGGATATGCTTTCCTGTGATGCGGAAATCATATATGTAAATGACGGGAGTTCGGATAATACATATCGCATGCTTGACGAGATAGCTGCCGGAGACAAGCGGGTTAAGGTGCTGCACTTTTCACGGAATTTCGGTCATCAGCCGGCTGTTTCGGCGGGTATCTATAATTGTGACGCAGATTGGGCGATAATAATGGATGCCGATTTGCAGGATCCCCCCGAATTGATCCCGGAAATTCTAGAATTTCGCGAACAGGAACAGGCCAATGTCGTTTATTGTGTACGTACATCAAGGGATCAGGAGAGTTTTTTTAAACAAATATCGGCAAAGTCCTTTTATCGTTTTATAAACAATATGAGTGAAGTTAAATTTCCTTTGGATACGGGAGATTTCCGACTTATTGACCGTAAAATAATGGATCAGTTTTGCAAATTGCGTGAACATGGAAAATATATACGCGGATTAATCAGTTGGATGGGATTTAAACAGGTTCCGTTTTATTATGAAAGAAAAGCCCGGTTTGCCGGTGAAACGAAATATCCATTGACAAAAATGGTGAAATTTGCTTCGACAGCATTGCTGTACTTTTCGAAAAAGCCTTTATTGATCGCTATCGGACTGGGTTTTTTAGCTGTGATTGTCGGGATAATACTTGCTGTATGGTCTACGCTTGGTAAAATTTACGGATTTAGTCATGCGGAAACCGGATGGACTTCAATCATCACTATCATTGTTTTTTTTGGTGGCATACAGCTACTTACGATAGGTGTTCTGGGTCAATACATAGGCGTCCTTTTTGATGAAATCAAAGGCCGTCCTGAGTTTATCATAGATAAAAAGGTAGGTTTTAATAATATTTAACCAATGAATCGTTGGATATATAAAAATAATGCCGACATTTGCACATGTAAATGAATTAAATGATATTGTAATAATGGAGCAATAAAAGTAAATACGTACTGGTGTATTTGATATTTGCTTATAGGGTTATGATATGGGTTTATTTGTAGATATGATAATTAACCAATGAATAATAAGCAGGTGCATCTTTTCAAAAAGCTCTCATTTATATCGGTATTTTAGTGAATTTACAATGAAAACAAAAATAGTATTCTGATAAAATGATTATTTTATTGTAATATAAATAGGATATGAGATAATAGTTTTAGTGACTAATCAAATTTATATACACCCGTGGAAATATGCTCGTTGTGAAACGTGTAAGATTTCAGAAATATCGCAATTGGGTAAATGCTGCCAACATACGGCAGCATTTACTTTTTTTAGCAGCACCTGGATTTATACCGGCAGAAAACAGTTCTGCGACATGTGAAAACCAGCTTTCAGATGTTCGGTTATCGTATCCCGTCTGTTAAGCGTATAGAGAAAGAATGTAAGAAGTCCTGGAGAAATCTTTAATCCCGCATTATTTTTCAGTTACAATAATTAGCCGTACATTTGGCTTCTCAAAAAAGGACACTTCACAATGGAACAAATAAAAAAAGTATTCTCTTCGTATGTAACAATGATTATACTGCTGGCCGTCTATGCGGCGGGACTGGCGGCGGCGACATTTATCGAAAAAGCGTACGGCA
>JAISEJ010000190.1 GCA_031264155.1 Tannerella sp.
TAAAGCAAATCATCCGAAATATCCTGACTTGTGTATTGGCGTATCGTCCGCCTTTCTTTCATTTTTCCTAACATAACTGATTATTTATACTCATACAAAATTGGTTTGCGAAAAACCGGTCCGATTTCAGATCAAAACGGCTTTCCTCTGCCGGCAGCAAATTCTTCGGAGAGGGCAGCAAATTCTTCGGAGAGGGCAGCGAATTCTTCTCCGCCGGCCAGGGGAAAACCATATAACCACCGGTAAGGCTCATATCACAAGCCTGCAAATTTCAGGCAGACCGGCCGGCTTACTTTTATATCTTTTTGAAGATCCGTCAGCAGTCCACTCTGCCTGTCAATGGCGAATACCTGAATGACGTTCGTATCCCGACAGGCGCACAGTAAAAACTTTCCATTGGGAGTAATGATGAAATTACGCGGATGTTTTCCGGTCGGCTGATAACCGGCTTTTGTAAGCCGTCCACTTTCTTGGTCAATGGAGAATATGGCCAGCCCGTCTCCTTTCAGGCGATTCGAAGCATACAGGAAACGTCCGTCGGGCGTAACGTGTATATCCGCACTTCCCGCTGCATGAAGCGAGTCGGCTTCTATATGCTGTACAGGCGTCAGGTTGCCGCCGGCGTATTCCAGCACGGTAACGCGCCCGGAAAGCTCGCCGATAAGGTAGGCGAACTTGCCGTTCGGATGAAATGTCGTGTGACGGGGGCCTTCGCCGGCAGGCAGGGAGAAAAATGCGGGCTGTCCGGCTTTAAGCGTTATTGCGCCGGATTCTCCCGGAAGGAGGTCGTATTTATAGATTCGATCTGTCCCCAAATCGTTGGCATACAAATATTTTTCATCGGGAGAGGCATAGATGCAATGCAGGTGCGGCGCATCCTGACGGGCGGAACCGGGTATGCCTCCTTCAAAGGTATAGACCGACGGGGCGCCTAACTTGCCGGCTGCCGACAATGGAAATGCGCTTACACTGCCGCCGGTGTAATTGGCCGTAACCGCCAGTTTCCGTTTGCCGTCCACCCAGATAAAGCAGGGTCCGCTGCCACCGGTTTCCTTCTTATCCGACAAGCGGATATCCGCCGTTTTCCTGTCAAATGAATAAGCATACACTTTTGCTTCGGATTCGCCTGTTTCGCTAACCGAATACAGCAGCGTTTCATCCTTGTCCAAAGCCAGGTAAGACGGGTTGCCGATGCCCGATATGTCTCTCACGAATGTTGCCGAACCGGTCTCCGTATTGAAACGGTACAGGTAAATCCCCGCCTCCGATTCTTTCGCATACGTTCCGACGAACAGATACAGTTCACTTTCCTTTTGGCCGCACAATGTCGACATAGATAAAAACATTCCGACCATACAATATAAAATTTTATACATGACAAATAAGTTTGTATTATGAATGATATTTAAAAAATTAACGTTTCAGACGACGCCAAAATGTCGCAGGGCGTTGCCGACGCCGTCGTCGTCGACCGAGGCGGTTACGTAGTCGGCGGCAAGTTTCACGTCTTCATTCGAATTGCCCATTGCGACGCCCGTTCCGGCATACTTTATCATCGAGATATCGTTGCCACCGTCGCCGATTGCCATCATTTCGCCGGTATTCAGCCCGAAATATGCGCCTGTCCTTTCCATGCCTGCGCTTTTGTCTATGCCGCGGGCGACAATATCGGTAAATGTAGGATACCAGCGCGTGGCGGTGCATCCCGGAAGGTGTTTCATGATCTTATCTTCCCGTTCCGGCGGGAAAAATGCCGTCAACTGGAATACTTCCCTGTTGATAAATTCACGCGCCGGAACAATCGGACGGGGTTCGAATTTCACGAGTTTCATCATGTTGGCCATATATTCGTTTTCCATATCTGCCGATACGCGATCGGCCTCGACAAAAAAACAGGGTACCGGTTCGACCTCTTCACCGTAACGGATGAAAGCCGCCACGTCTTCGCGAGGTATATGTTTTTTGAAGATGACTTCATCTCCTACGAAGCAGTATCCTCCGTTGAGCGTTATATATCCGTCAAATTCGAGATCGTCGAGGTTATTAATATCACTGCGGTGGCGGCCTGTCGCCACAAAAATCTTCACGCCTTTACTCCGGGCTTCACGCAAGACTGCTTTTGTATTCTCCGGTACGCGGTGAGTCTTGAAACTTACCATAGTCCCGTCTATATCTAAAAAAATCGCTTTTATCATATATCCATATTATTATCTTCATATTTTTTCCTGACTAAAACCTTATCTATGCGCGCCCCGTCCATATCAATTATTTCAAAGTCAAAATTTTTCCACGAAAAAGTATCTCCGGTCTTGGGAACGCGCTCCAGCACTTCCAGTATCAACCCGCTAAGCGTGTTGTAATCATTATCTTCATACAGGTATTCCATATCGAAATAATCCAGGAAACTGTAAAACGAATACTGCCCGTCAACAAGTACGCTGCCGTCCTTTCGCTTGACAATTTCCGGTTCGTCGTCCACCTCGTGCACTTCGCCGATGAGCGCGTTGATAATGTCTTTCAAAGTGACGATACCCTGCACGCTGCCGAACTCGTCCGTGACAATGCCATACTTTACATGCGCCTGGCGGAACTGTTCGAGCGTCCTGTATACGCTCATGTTTTCCTGAAGAAACTGCGCCGGACGCAGGACGTCCGATATGTCAAATTCCGGCGAATCAATCTTCCCGAACAAATCTTTCAGGAAGACTACGCCTTTTATGTTATCAAACTTTTCGGAAGCAACGGGATAGGTGTTATAGAGATTCGCCTTCACTTTTCCGCGTATTTTCTCAACGTTATCGGACATGTCAATCCATACGAGATCGCTCCGGTGCGTCATTATGCTGCCTACCGTCCGGTCTCCGAGATGAAATACGCGCTCTACAATATCCTGTTCGACTTCCTGGACTTCGCCGCCCTCATAACCTTCCTGAACAATCGCTTTAATTTCGTCCTCCGTGACCTTGCTGTTTCCATTCATATTATCCAGTCCTGCCAATGTAACTACTGCCTGCGTACTTTTGGACAAAATCCAGACAAAAGGGGCGGTTATCTTTGAAAGAAGACCCATCGGTTCGGCGACAAACATCGCTACCTGTTCCGCAAAGCCCATACCGATTCGCTTAGGCACAAGCTCTCCCAGAACAAGCGTAAGATAGGTTACTGTTACGACGATAATCAATTTGGATATCATGTATGCATACGGTTCCAAAGCCGCCACATGCGACAATACTTCGGCAAGGTCGCCGGCAAAAGCTTCCCCGGAATATAAACCGGTAAGAATACCCGTCAGCGTAATGCCTATCTGTATGGTGGAAAGAAACCTGTCCGGCTCTTTTGCCAGCTTCAGCGCTTTCCGGGCGGCTTTCTTCCCTTTTTTCGCAAGCGCTTCCAGTCGCGCTTTCCGGGCGGAAACAAGCGCAATTTCGGACATGGATAATATTCCGTTAAGAATAATTAATCCTATAATGATGACAATTTCCATATAGATACAAAAAAATACCCGCCTTTATTCATGAAAAGGGTCGGTTCCGGCAGGAATACCGTCCGGAACCGTCCTTATACATTTGCTGTTATTCGTAAAAAAGCTGTTCCGGTTTGACGAATTCGAATCTGTCGGCATCAGCCTTGCGTATTCTTATACTGCCATTATTCCAGTTTGACGGCCAGCCTCCGATGATATGACCTAAGAACACAGCTTTCAATCCGTGCAATCCTTTTGCCAAAGCCACACTGCGGTCGCTACGCGAAAAACGCTTGACCTCGCCTTCGTTATTAACCAACAGTTTGCCGTCTATCCATACTTCCTCCATTTCCGACGAAAAGTAATATACGCCATCTTCCGGGATGTCGACGTAACCGGAGGCAATAGCGGCATATTGATTTACGCCACGCATCGACTCATCCGTTTTTACAACCCTTGTTATTTCACGCAAATCTTTTATCGCGGACTCTCTCCATTCGGAATTAGCTGCTATTTCAGACGATTTCAGGAACATCCCGTCCGTCACGTTCATTTTCAATCCCGGCTTTTTGCCATCCGGTTCAACGGCCGGGGCAAACGGTTGTTTTTCGACTGTGACGACGCGCACGGGACTCATTTTCCCGGAAGGCAGAACGGAACGGATTTTCAATATCCCCGATTCCGTAAATTCAAGGGGAGATTCATAAACGGCAGATTCGGGAACCGGCTCAGTTCCGTCGGTCGTATATACGACTTTTATCGGACGGCTTGTCGTGAATTCCAGCGTCGCTTTATCCGTAAAAGCGATGAAGTCGCACGAGCCTCCCGGTTGTTCCGGCAGGGGTATATAATAATTAATGTGATAAGCGTCCAAACGAACATACGCATTATTAATCCTGCGTTCGAAATCTTTATAATCCTTTTTATCCGTCTGCGTCCAGGCTACTTCCGAAAGGGCCAGTATACGCGGGAAAATCCGGTATTCCCATAATTCGTTCGTATACATATATTCGGACCAGGTATTACACTGTACGCCTTTCACGAAATGTTCCTTGCCCTGTTTTATCAGCGTATCGGGCGTAGGATTGTATTTGTAAACGGTTTCAATGGTAGCTTTTCCGCCTATCGTTACCGGGTCGGTTTTGTAATCGCCTTCATAGCGGTCAAGATACATGCCGCCACTCTGAGGCGTCATAATAACATCGTGATCCATACCGGCAGCAGCTATGCCGCCTCCTTCACCGCGCCAGGACATCACCGTCGCCGTCGGCGCCAGTCCGCCTTCAAGAATCTCGTCCCAGCCGATTATTTTCTTTCCGTATTTAGCCAGCGTTTTTTCCATGCGCTGCACGAAATAGCTTTGCAAACGTTCTTCTGCGGAATGGCCTTCTATTGCCGTCAAGCCTTCTTCGCGAATGCGTTTCTGGCATAACGGACATTTCTTCCATTCCGACTTGGGACATTCGTCTCCACCGATATGTACATATTCGCCGGGGAATAATTCCACTACTTCCTTAAACACATTTTCAAAAAACTCAAACACACTTTCTTTTCCGGCACACAGTACAATATCCTCAACTCCCCAGATAATACGCGGAGGCAACGTTTCTCCCCCGCATGACAATTCGGGATAAGCAGCGATAGCGGCCATTTCGTGACCCGGCAATTCTATTTCGGGAATAATCGTAATGAAACGTTCCGATGCATACCGGATAATTTCTTTTACTTCTTCCTGCGAATAATAACCGCCATATTCAAAACCCTCGCCTTCTATACGCCTGGCGCCTGTTTCCGTCAGCTTCGGATACTGTTTTATTTCAATACGCCAGCCCTGATCGTCCGTCAGATGCCAGTGCATACGGTTTATTTTGAACAGGGACAGAACATCCAGGTGCTTTTTTACGTCTTCGACCGACATAAAATGCCGGCACGGGTCAAGCATAATCCCGCGATAGCCGAATCGAGGCTCATCCTTAATCGAAACGCAAGGTACATTCCATGCTACATTCCGCTCGACCTGATGACTTTCGATCTCCGCCGGCAACAGTTGCATAAACGATTGCATACCGTAAAATAACCCCTGTGGCGTTTTTGCCTTAACCGTAACGGACGAAGGCGTAACATCCAACGTATAACCCTCTTCGCTAACATCGAGCGATTTGTCTATCAACAGGGAAATAACATTATTTGAAGATTCTTTATCGCTCACATTCATCGGATTACCGGTAGAGGTTTTTATCTTAGCGGCAAAAAATGAGGCTACCGTTTCCGCTCCCGTCCCGGAGGCGTAAAAACAGGTTTTTACATTCGGACGGAATGACCCGTCGTTCAATATAAGGCTTTGTGGCATAGGAATAATGTTTATTCCTTCATTATACGTTTTCAAAGAAACGTTTGTATTCACATCTCCGCATGATACGAACAGACACGTCGTCAGTACGGACAATAAAAAAAACAGTTTATTCATAAATAATTTAATAAAGTTAAACTTACAATGTATAATCCGGCTATTTTCAGCAGAAAACCCGGCTCATACATTGTTACATATATTGGTTTGCTTTTTATCACCAGGCAAACAGAGGATAATCTTTCATCGTTGAATTAACTTTATCCCGCACGGATTTTATCGTTGATTCCGATTCCGTATCCGACAATACCGTATTAATCATCTCTACGATTTCGCCCATAAGCAATTCTTTTGCGCCACGGGTAGAAATCGCCGGCGTCCCAATACGTATGCCCGAAGTCTGGAACGGCGAGCGGCTGTCAAAAGGCACCATATTTTTATTTACGGTAATGTCTGCTTTAACAAGTACGTTTTCAGCCACTTTACCAGTCAATTTCGGGAACTTGGTGCGCAAGTCGATGAGCATACTGTGATTGTCGGTTCCGCCGGATATGATTTTATATCCCTCGTCAATAAAAGCCTGCGCCATAGCTGCGGCATTTTTCTTAACTTGCGACTGGTATTCTTTATATTCGGGCCGGAGCGCCTCGTCAAAAGAGACCGCTTTAGCGGCGATGACGTGTTCGAGAGGGCCGCCTTGAATACCCGGAAACACGGCTGAGTCAAGCAATTGAGACACCATCCGAATCTCTCCTTTCGGCGTTTTCTTTCCCCACGGATTTTCAAAATCTTTGCCGAGAAGGATAACGCCTCCACGCGGCCCGCGTAAGGTCTTATGTGTAGTAGACGTCACAATATGAGCGTATTTCAGCGGATTATCGAGCAATCCTGCCGCAATAAGACCGGCCGGATGCGCCATGTCGATCATAAGCAAAGCGCCCATCTTATCAGCAATCTCGCGCATGCGTTTATAATCCCATTCACGGGAATAGGCCGAAGCTCCTCCTACGATCAGTTTCGGTTTTTCGCGCAATGCGACTTCCTCCATTTGGTCATAATCGACGCGCCCGGTATCTTCTTTCACATTATATTCGGTAGCGTGATACAGGATACCGGAACTATTGACCGGCGAACCGTGAGACAAATGGCCACCATGCGAAAGGTTAAGGCCGAGGAACGTATCGCCCGGATTTAATACCGTCAAAAAAACCGCCGCATTAGCCTGTGCGCCCGAATGTGGTTGCACGTTCACCCATTCCGCGTCAAAAAGTTTTTTCAGCCGTTCGATAGCAAGGCTCTCGCTCTCATCGACAACTTCACATCCGCCATAATACCGTTTTCCCGGATACCCTTCCGCATATTTATTCGTCAGACAGCTACCCATAGCCTGCATAACCTGCTCGCTGACAAAATTTTCCGAAGCAATAAGCTCTATCCCTTTCAGCTGACGCTGATACTCGCGTTCAATAATCTCAAAAATCGTATTATCCCGTTTCATATATCTAATTTATAAAGTTTGTAAAACCTAAAGAAATGACATAACCTGTTCATAATTTAGTTATGTCCTTAAAAAAAGTATACAGTCATAAAAAATTGACAATCAGGGAAAATAGTTATAATTTTGTAAATTATGACGATGCGGATCAAGCTCCATAACCTCGATTGTCAAAGCACAAAGGTAAAGAGAAACGGAAAAAAAAGCAAATCCGGCATGTAAAATTATTGTTGGGATGTATTTCTAAATGTTTTACTTACTGCCAAAAGCTCAAGACAAAGGGAAATATATACAATAAGAGCCTTTATAACATATCGTATCATACGAAGGAAAATCTTTAAAAAAACGATGTCGAACCGATAATGATCTTTGTTCTCATTGGCTGCCGGACGAAAAACGAGAGAATGGCAAGGGAATTGATTAATCACTTGCCCGGAAAAATTTAGGGTGACTGGATGGGATTTTCCCAAAGATTTCGATACGGAAACGAAAACAGATGTCAAATTATCGTAGTCAATAGAAAATTGATGATGATAATTTATTTCGGTGGTGCTGTAAAAAGTATGCTGTTGTAAATATATGGCAATCAGGGAATGAATTAGTATTTTTGTAAATGTAAATAACAATAACCCTCCATTGCCCCGATTGTCAAAGCACAAAGATAAAAAAGAATGGCTGGAAATCGTATGGGAAGCAAAATTATTTGTGCAGGAAATGTGGACGACAGTTTATTGGAGACCATGCATTGAGGTATAAAGGTTGTCATTCATCCCTGACACAAAAGATATTATTGATGCCTGTTCGCGGCACAGGCATCAGGGATATCGCTGAGATTGAGAACATCAGCACCAAAAAAGTGTTGTCGGTATTGGTACACTCCCGGCATATGATCCGGCCAAAGCAGCCGTATTATGATTGCTTGGAAGCAGATGAGTTTTGGGTGTATGTGGGGAAGAAGAGCAGGAAGGTTTGGCTCATCCATGCCTGCCACAGGGACAGCGGCGAAATCGTAGCGTTTGTTTGGGGCAAACGGGATTTTAAAACAGCCAAAAAGTTGAAGGAGAAATTGTCTGATTTGGGCGTAAACTTCGGAAGTATAGCCACCGATGACTGGGATAGCTTCGTGACCGCATTCAAGGGCGAAAAACATCTTACAGGAAAGAAATATGCCGTTGGAACAGAGGGGAATAATTGTCGGATGAGGCATCATATCCGAATTCTATGATTATTCCAAATTTATTTTGTTAATTATCATCAATATTTTTCAAGCACAGTCAATGAACGGATTCAAACAGTTTCCGTGGTATGGTATTTTGGGCTCTATAACGTTT
>JAISEJ010000201.1 GCA_031264155.1 Tannerella sp.
CACGGAAAACGGGCGAATAGTCTCTTTAAATACGGGTTAGAACTTATTGCAACAGCGTTACTTAATCCGGTTAGTATACCTGAGGTAGATGTCTTTAAATTTTTGTCATGTACTTAGGAGCGATACATTAAAAAGGCGGTGAAGAGCCGTCAGGTGTCTGTACAGGAGATGACCGGAACCATTGATGATGCGTCGAAATGCAATTAGATGATGTCAAAACCGGATTTATGCAAGAAGTCCGGGAAGAGTTCAGAAGTTGCCTGTTTACTGTCTGTTCGGCATCCGGCGTAGAGATGGCATGACCTGTACGGAGGCTGTTATTGTGGGAACACGGGAACTCATCGAAAGATGCTAAGGGAGCGACTGAAAGCGGTAATCCCGCAAGGTCTGAGTACTGATGCTTCCGATGGGGGCGGACTGCTTCGTAGCAGTGATGAAGTTGTTGTAATGGCAATGGAGCGAAGGGGCAGCTTATCTGGTGTATTTATATTGTACAGCTAATAAAAAATTAGGATGACACAACAACAAGTTACAAAACCGTTTACAATCGACAAGCATGTCATTATGAATGCTTGGAAACGGGTAAGAGAAAACAGGGGAAGTGCGGGGATTGACAATGTGAGTATAAAAGGCTTTGAGGAAAATCCTGGAGGGAATTTATACAAGTTGTGGAACCGCATGAGTTCGGGCAGTTATTTTCCCGATGCTGTGAAGTTGGTAGATATACCCAAGTCCTCCGGTGGAACTCGTTCACTGGGTATTCCAACCGCAGGTGACCGGGTAGCTCAAATGGCAGTTGTATTGTTAATAGAGCCAGGGATGGAACAAATTTTTCATTCTGATTCGTATGGTTATCGTCCGAATCGAGGAGCTCATGATGCGATAGCAAAAGCCCGTGAACGCTGCTGGAGGTATGATTGGTTATTAGACATGGATATCAGTAAAGTCTTTGATACCATTGACCATGACCTGCTAATGAAGGCGATAGAACTTCATGTACAGGAGAAATGGATACTGCTTTACATTAAGCGTTGGCTGAAAGTTCCGTATGCTATCCGGACAGGAGAACGGATAGAAAGAACGGTGGGAGTACTGCCGGGGGCTGTAATCGGGCCGGTTCTTGCGAATCTTTATCTTTACTATATGTTTGACAAATGGATGTCAATTTATCATCCCTCCATTCCATTTGAGCGTTATGCAGATGAGACAGTTTGTCACTGTCGCAGTCTTGAAGAAGCACAAAAGCTCAAAGTTTCTATTGCAGAACGTTTTTCAGCATGCAAGTTAAAGCTAAATGAAGACAAAACACGTATTGTTTACTGTAAGGACGGAAACCGCAGGGAAAAGAATGATGGAATCCCGTTTGATTTCTTGGGTTATACATTTCGCCCCCGTTGTCCAAGAAGCAAATACGGCAAAGTATTCAATGATTTTTCCCCTGCGATGAGTCAAAAAGCCAAAAATCGCATTCAAGAAAAGATGCGAGGCTGGCATTTGAGCAGACGAGTTCAGATGAAGTTGTCTGATATTGCTGTTGAAATTAATGCAGAGATACGAGGGTGGACAGGCTACTATGGAAAATTCTATGGAAGCGTCTTAAAAACTTTTCTTCAAGGAATCAACCTCAAACTTGCCCGTTGGGCAGAGAGGAAATATAAGCGTTTTAGGCGAAAGCCAAATAAGGCTTATAAATGGCTTGTAACAATCGCATCCAAAAAATCCTCACTTGTTTTATCACTGGCAATATGGAGTCAAGCCCAATAGATTGAAACCGTTTGGATAAGAAGAGCCGTATAAAGGGAGACTTTCACGTACGGTTCTGTCAGAGGTTTGAGGTGAAATTCCCCAGACCTACTCGACCTTACGCAAATGATTATTTATCAAAAAGTTTGGTTTTCCAAAAAATTATCGTACCTTTGCCCCTGAATTTTATGCAGACAAAGGGTAGTCAGAAGCGGCCAAACAGGATACCTGAAACAAGCTCCAAATCGTACCCCATAAAACAAGAATAATATCTTATCTTGCTGTTTTACAGCAAATTCCGAATTTAAAATAATCCCCGCAGGAATGCACAAGACCATCCCGCGCGCAGTATAAGTTTTGGCAAAACGGGTTCGATTTATGGAAACTTAGATTCAGGTTTTGGCAAAACAGATTGTTTTCATGAAAACTTCAATTGAAGGATTGGTAAAACAATTTCGATTCTGTAATGTTTTGTATGGGTACTGCAAACGAAGGGTACCCGTCATCCGGCGGGTTTGACTCGGATGTTGTACCGAAGGGGATTCCGGCTTTCGCCGGAATGACGCGGTTCGGGATGAATGCCCGACAAAACGTTATAGAGACACCATTTATTTAAAATTCTTAATCAGAGAAAAATGGATATATTAGAAACCATAGTAGCAAATAAGCGCCGGGAAGTTGACCGGCAGAAAAAGGCAGTGACGCTGGACTTCCTGCTTGCTTCGGGGGCGCAGCGTCTCGGCGCTCCGACCTGTTCGATGAGGCGGTCGCTTGAAGCGTCGCAGTCGGGTATTATTGCGGAGTTCAAGCGTCGTTCGCCGTCGAAGGGGTGGCTGCATTCCGCGGCCAGGGTCGAGGACGTCATTCTCGCTTACGGGCGGGGCGGCGCGGCGGCGTGCTCTATTCTTACCGACAGCGATTTCTTCGGCGGCTCTCTGGGGGATTTGCGGCGCGCCCGTTCCCTTGTCAAGCTGCCCCTCTTGCGTAAGGATTTTATCGTCGACGAATACCAGCTGTATCAGGCGCGCGTGCTGGGCGCCGATGCGGTACTGCTCATCGCTGCGTCGCTGACGGCAAAGGAATGTAAAAACTTTGCCGTCATAGCCCACCAGCTGGAAATGGAGGTGCTGCTCGAAGTGCACAGGGAAGAAGAACTGCATCACCTGAACGAACACGTCGACATGCTCGGCGTCAATAACCGCAACCTGGGAACGTTCGACACGGATATAAACAACTCATTCCGCATGATCGAACGAATGAAAGCCGAAGTGGGGAGCGATGCACCGTTATTCGTTTCCGAAAGCGGAATATCCGATACAGGCGTGATACGACAACTCCGTGACGCCGGTTTTCGCGGTTTCCTCGTAGGCGAAACATTTATGAAAACGGAAGACCCCGGCGAAACGATGTCCGCGTTTATCCGGAAAATAGAAAAGCGATGATTATAAAAGTATGCGGCATGAGGGAACCGGAGAATGTGCGCCGGCTGGAGATGCTTGATGTTGACATTATCGGCTTTATCTTCTATCCGGGTTCCTCGCGGTATGTGGCGGACGGCGGCGCTATACCTGCCGTCGGGAAGAAGAAAGCCGGCGTTTTTGTGAACGAAACGCCGGAAAAAATGAGCGACTGTGCCCGGCGTTACCGGCTGGATTACATTCAGCTGCACGGAAACGAATCGCCCGAAACATGCGACGTCATGCGCAGGCAGGGCTATTCCGTCATAAAAGCCTTCCCGGTGGCCGTCGAGGAAGATTTTAAGTTGACGGCAGATTACGCGCATTGCGTCGATTATTTTCTGTTCGATACAAAATGCGCGAACTACGGCGGTTCGGGCAAGCGTTTCGACTGGTTGCTCCTCGACGGATACCGGGGGAATACGCCCTTTCTGCTTAGCGGCGGACTGACCCCGGACTGTGCGGACGACGTCCGGCGACTGAATCACCCGGCGTTTGCGGGCATCGACCTCAACAGCGGCTTCGAGACGTCGCCTGCGGTGAAAGACATCG
>JAISEJ010000051.1 GCA_031264155.1 Tannerella sp.
AAAAGAAAATCTTAAGAACAACAAACATAATAAACAACTTTATCAGTATCAAAGCCCAAAGGACACGCCCAATGTCCATCGACCTGAAACCCTCCAGATAGAAGCGAAATATACGTACCAGTAAAAATTCGTGTTTCATATATGTAAATCATTTCATAGTATACAAATTCGACTCAATTTTTTGTCATAAAAGTATTGTAATAAATACAATATTAAACACATTTTAATCGCGAGCAAATATATGCAATCTTTTTCCAAAAAACAAGCGTTTGCTCGATTTTTTTTATATTATTGCTGTTTTTGCCTTTTCAGTAAATAAACATAAATCGCCTCCGAAAAATATACATACATAATATTAGTGGAATTAAAAAGCAAATAAAATCATTATAAAATATTAAACAGAATCAATTCGTTGCTTTTCAGCTACAAAAGTTTATATATTTGCATGAAATTTATTTTTGTAAATTTATAAAACAAAGAATTATGAGAACAATATTTATAGCTTTAACCGTATTTTTAATTTGTAGTGCGCATAGCTATGCGCAAGGTGGGACATGTGGACCTGATCTGAAGTGGGAGATAAACTATACAACACTCGTAATCAAGGGAACAGGAAGCATGAACAATTATGAATCCGATAAAACTCCCGAATGGCAGCCTTTCTTGCCTTACATTAAGAAAATTATAATTGAAGACGGCGTATTGGACGTTGGTGTATGCGCCTTTGAAAATTGTTCCGGCGTTGATACCATAATTTTGGGTAATACAATAAAGAATATAAGAGCCAGCGGTTTCAAAGGATGCAAAAATTTAAAGTCGATTAACTTCCCGGCAAGTTTGGAAGTTATAAGCAATGGAGCTTTCGGTGGAATTGGTCTGGATTCATTGTTTTTACCCGGAAGCATTAAGAAAATAGGAGATGGTTCGGATGCCGGATATGGACGTTTTGGCCCTATAGAGCCGGGCGGTGCTTTTGCAAGCGATAATCTGGTCTATGTTAACATTGCCGGAGGAGAGATCGGATTCGGATCTTTCAACGGATGTAAAAATTTGAAAACGGTATGTATAGAGGAAGGAACGTTCGGATATAACACTTTCTATAACTGTATAAATTTAGATTCGATAAAGATAGGAGAAGGTGTAACAAATATCGGGCAAGCAACTTTCCGTGGATGCGAAAGTCTTGTTCGGGTAAATCTTCCGGCCGGCATAGAGTCTATCGAACCACTTGCTTTTTATGAATGTAAAAAACTGAAATCAATCAATATTCCTGCAAAAACAATTGGGAATGGGGCATTTGAAGGATGTTCCGAATTAAGTTCAATCATTTTACAGGAAGGCGTAGAGACGATTGAGGATCGCGCATTTGAAGATTGTTCCCTTCTGAACACCGTTTATTTCCCATCCACCGTTTCATCTATCAATTACAGCGCTTTCGGTAATAGCGGGATAAGCTCTTTTAATGTCGATGAAAGCAATAATCATTATACATCCGACAATGGCGTTTTATACAATAAAAATAAAACCGATATTATTATATTCCCACTCAAAAAAAACGGCCGGTATTCAACGCCTAATACTGTGACAAGGATACGGGAATCATGTTTAGCCAACTGTAGCCTAAGTTCAATCGAAATTTCCGAGTCGGTTGTTGAAATCGGAAAAAGAGCTTTCAGTTCGTGCAGCACATTGGTTAGCGTTAAAATTCCATTAAGCATCAAAATAATTGAAGAAGGCTTGTTTGCCGATTGCATCAATCTAAATAATGTGAATATTCCCGAAAGCATAACACGCATCGGTAACGACGCATTCCGCAACTGTAAAAGCCTTTCTACGGTAAAAATCCCGGAAAGCGCAGAGAATTACGGATCCAGCACTTTTTACGGATGCACAGGCCTTGACACCGTAGAAGTAAACCGTCAATATCCGTACTGGATTGTCAACACAAACATTTTCGGCGGGATAAATCTTGCAAAGGTTACTTTAGTAGTTCCCAAAAGCTCGAAACCAATGTATGAAAGTTCTCCTGTCTGGCAAGATTTCGGTACAATCATCGAAAATACCGTGGCAAACGAACGTCCGTACTCGACGAAAAATTTAAAGGTTTATCCCAATCCGGCGGTTGACATTATCATTGTTGAACAGGACGCGAACTCGAAGCCGGAACCAGTTTACATTTATAATATAAACGGGAAAAAGGCGTTCGAATACACGCCCGAAAACAGGAAATCAACGATCAATATTTCAAATATGCCTGTCGGAATTTACATCGTCAAAACCGGCAAATACTCAACTAAAATCATCAAAAGATAGCAAAAAAGCGGCTCCGGCATAGTGTCGGAGCCGCTTTCATCCTCATTTTATGTAAGCTGTGAGAGGTTCTATTTGTTAAGTATATCTTGCGTATCGCAGGCTATCATATATTCCTCATCCGTCGGAATGACCACCACTTTCACTTTACTTTCCGGTTTGCTGAGAATGATTTCACAACCCCGTGCATTTTTGTTTTTTTCTTCATCAAACAGAAGACCCATATATTCCATGTTTTTACAAACTTCAGCGCGGGTCGTCCATTGATTCTCTCCAACGCCTCCCGTAAAGACAAGAATATCAAGCCCACCCAATGCAGCCGAGTATGCGCCGACATATTTCTTGATCCGATAGTTGTACATGTTTAGAATCCGAATAGCCCGTGTATTTCCGGCAAACATCTCACGTTCGATATCGCGCATATCCGATGACACTCCCGTAAATCCCGCAACTCCGCTCTTCTTATTTAATAAATCGGAAAGACCGTCGGCGTCCAGATTTTCTTTCTTCATAATATAAGGCAAGGCTCCGGCGTCTACATCGCCGCATCGCGTTCCCATGATGAGGCCTTCCGTAGGCGTCATTCCCATAGAAGTATCTACCGATTTACCGTCTCTTACGGCAGTTACCGAGCCTCCGTTTCCGATATGCGCGGTTATGATACGCTGCTGTTCATACGGAACGCCAAGAAATTCACAGGCGCGACGCGAAACATACCGGTGACTTGTCCCGTGAAATCCGTAACGGCGCACCCCGTATTGTTCGTATATATTATATGGAAAGGCATAAAGGTAAGCATAATCGGGCATCGTCTGGTGAAATGCCGTATCAAACACTCCTACCTGAGGCGTATCCGGCAAAATCTTGTCAATTGCCTTTATTCCTTCAAGATTGGCAGGATTATGTAACGGCGCAAACTCGGAACATTCCACAATCATATCAATAACCTCCTGTGTAATAAGCACACTCGAAGCAAATTTTTCTCCGCCGTGAACGACGCGATGCCCTACTGCTCCGATCTCGTTATAGCTCTTTATACACCCGTATTTCCCGTCGGTAAGGATACTCAGGATAAAGGATATACCTTCTTCATGATTGGGTATATTTTTCCCGATCGTAATTTTTTCTCCGTTATGATCCGTAAACTTAAGGAATGAATCTTCCATTCCGACTCTTTCAATTCCCCCCTGTGCCATGACTTCGCCTGATGTCATGTCAAAGAGCTTATACTTAATAGAACTGCTACCACAATTTAATACTAATGTTTTCACTTATATAAAATTTTAATTAATAATATATGCCTATTTCGCGTTCTTAAGAGCAATTGCCTGATTAGATGCGATTGCCACCATTTTATAAATATCATCAACGGAACAACCGCGTGAGAGATCATTAACCGGAGCAGCCATACCTTGCAAAATAGGACCAACCGCTTCGGCTCCGGCAAGACGCTGCACTAATTTATAACTTATATTTCCGACTTCAAGCGTCGGGAACACAAGCACATTGGCTTTACCGGCAACCGGACTCCCCGGCGCTTTTTGAATGGCAACTTTTTCTACGATCGCAGCGTCAGCCTGCAGTTCACCGTCAATCTGCAGATCGGGCGCCATTTCTCTTACCAGTCTGGTCGCCTCAATAACTTTATCTACCATTTCGTGCGATGCGCTTCCTTTAGTTGAGAAACTCAACATGGCCACACGAGGCTCGACGCCAACCAGTGCACGGGCGGTTTGCGCCGTCGATACGGCAACCTGAGCAAGTTCGGAAGCTGTCGGATTAGGCAAAACCGCACAATCGGCAAATACAAGGATACCGTTTTCTCCATAAGTTTTATCTTTGAGAATCATCAAAAATGCACCGGATACATTAGTTACTCCCGGAACCGTTTTAATAATCTGCAATGCAGGGCGAAGTACATTCCCCGTAGTGTTTCGTGCACCGGCAATCTCACCATCGGCGTCACCCGATTTAATCATCAGGCAAGCCAAATATAAAGGATCTTCAACCAATTGAAGCGCTTTTTCGGGCGTCATACCTTTCGATTGACGCAACCGGAACAACAAATCGGCATAAGTCTGTTTTTTTTCATGGTCCTTCGGATCAATAATCGTAGCGCCGGCTATGTTACCAAGTCCGAAACTTTCCGCTAATGAATTTATTTCATCCACATTCCCAAGCAGAATAATATCTGCTACTCCGTCGGCAACTAAACAGTCGGCGGCCTTTAAGGTTCTTTCTTCCGTCCCTTCGGGAAGAACGATACGCTGCCTGTTTGCTTTGGCGCGCGCAACAATATCTTCTATTAAACCCATCTATTAAATATTTTAAAAATTCTTTTATATTATCGCTACAAAAATAATACAAATTGCAAAGTAGATTTTACAATTTATAATATTTAACAGTGTGTTTTTGCATCGTCTTTGATTTTTAGGTGGTGCTATAAAAAGTATGCTGCTATAAAAATTTGGCAATGAAGGAAAAAGCATTATCATTTGTAAAACGAAAATAGAGATTTTAAGTATCCTTAGAGACTCTCAAAGAGTTCTTTTAGACCTTCAAAGAGCTCTTTTAGACTTTCAAAGAACTCTTTTAGACTTTCAAATATCCGGCCTGGGACGAAGTCAATTCCCGCCTGAAACGTCCGCAGGACAGCACTGCTCTGGAAAGCATGAAATGGCTGATGGAAGAAGCGCTCGGATACAATACGACGGTCAGCGTACATATCAACATGTTCGACGCTTATGAGGACAGCCCGCTCTGGGATACCTATGGGATATAGCGTGGAAAAAGAAACGGAAACACAGAAAAAAATCTTTAAGTATTGGGCTTCGAAAGGGATTGACGTCACCAGCGAAAGCCTGCGTTTCCTTCGCATCACGGCATTTGAAGGATTACAGCCGGCCTCGTGGTGATTCAGCCCTTCCGTAGAAGAATACATGTCCTGGCCGGCTTCTTATTAACCTGAGTTTTGGATAAGCATAATTTTAAAGCGCTATTATTCTGTAATTTTGCCCATCAGGGCATAAATATCAATAGAAAACCGTATTAAAACATTTCCAAATGTCCGTCAGGACATTCATTAAATGAAACCTCTACGAGGTTTTCGTTGTAATTTGAACCGTTTTTCTATTGATATGTATGCCCTGACCTTTAAATTTTAATATCAATATAGATTGTCTCTGAAAATATAAAACAGTATACTGCAAAAGATGCAGAGAATCCCCGTTATCAGAACGAGCGCCCGGCGTATGCCGGGGGAATAGTTTCTTACGGAACGGAGGCTGGGGTACAGCCATTTCCAGTTAAACGCAAACCCAAGTATATACAGGCAACCGCCCAGAAACAGGACAGTGCAGGGTACTGCAGGGCCCGGCACTGTCCAAAATTCCCATATTTTGCCGGAAAAAGAACCCATCTGTTTTCTCCTCCTATTTAGCGAACCGGTTTTGGAAAAATTCGGTGAACGGGAAAAACTCATCCATGCAGGATACCGGGATCATCAGGGTGCCCAACTGACCGTGCGCGGCCGCCACGATGATTTGAAAGTCTAACGGAGCATCGCTGAACGCGGGGTGCGAGATGCGGAAGTTGCCTGTATTTATCTCATACACGGCTTTTGTACATTCGCTTCTTTTACATACCACCGGTTCATCCACCGTCCCGAGGTCGTCTGTGGTCGGGATTATTACAATTTCCGGATCATCGCCGTCCTTATAGCCGATGATGTAATTATAATACGTCCGTACTTCTTTCATCAGTTTTTTGGTCGTAACCATATTCGAGCCGGCCAAAACCGTGTAATCCTTACCGCTCTGCACTTTCGAATCGAAGATATTCAGGATTTCTTCTTTTTTTTCTTCGTTTTTTTCAGCGGCTTTCCCGCTCAATTTGCCGGTAACGGCTTCACCGATGATCCCGGAAAGTTTGTTAAATAGACCCATTTTTAATTCCTCCTGAATGTTTGTTTTTTTAGCGCCGTAAAAGCAAATGAAAAACCCGGGTTTTCCAAATGTTGCCGTGTTTATGAGTAAAATTTTTCGAGGCGTTTTATTTCGGGGCTGAAAAGCTCCTGTGTTTTTTTCGGTGTTTTTTCGAAGAAGTCAAGCGCTATCTTTTTGGCCGTTATTTTTTTCCAGGAACCGATGATTTCGCCGTTCAGCGTGATGATTGGGGAAAACAGGCCGTTTTTCGTGATTACCTTGCCGTAATGAGTGTCCCGGATGATCTCGGAACGGTCTTTATAACTGACTGTAAACTCGTCAAATGAAGGGAGCAGTAACGCAGAAGGTTCATTTGCGGGAGGGGTTTGGATATCGTTTTTCATCCGGAAGGCGCGTCCATTGACCGTTTCGCAAATAAAATCGCTTTTGATGGCATCAATGGCCTGTTTACATTCCGTGAGCGACAGTCCCGACCACCAGGCGAAATCGTGCACCGTTGCCGGCCCGTGGCTCGTGAAGTATTTCCTGGCCAGGCGTTCCAGGGCTTCGTCTT
>JAISEJ010000066.1 GCA_031264155.1 Tannerella sp.
GCCGCCGGCATCCTCGATACGCTTCACCTGCCGGCAACCGTCACCAACCTCACGATCCGCAACCAGGCAATGCTCACCGCCGACGGCCTTGTGCTCGCAGGAATCGACCATATCGAAACGCTCGTACTCGAAAACATGAACTCCATCGACCAGCCGGCGCTCATCCGCTCGCTCCTCGCCCGGTCGCTCACTTATGTCCGGCTGACCGGTCTTGACGTTGCCGACAATAACCTGAACATGTTTTATTCGCTTGCGCAGCTGCAGGGCGTTGACGAAAACGGAATGAACACGGCGCATGCCGTTGTGACGGGCAAGGTAAGTGTTCCGGTTGCATATCAAAGTCAGATCGACGAACTGGAGGCTGCTTTTCCCGAACTCGAAATCAACGCCGCGCAGGTTCTTGCCGATCCGGTTACGACTTTTGTATTCGCTTCAACAAAAAAAGACGAACCGCTGACCGATACCTTTTTTGTTTGCAACCGGGCTTTTGTAAAAATAGATGACGTCACATTCCGGGTTTCCGCCCCTCCGGGATTCGAAATTATCATGTCTTTTTCAGCTGCCGAACATCATACGACCGTCCGCCGGCATATCGTCTCTATTACGATGACACAGAACTATACGATTCAGTATCTGCCCGACCGCATATTTATATTTAAGCAGTACTCGGATAATTCCCTGATGGAAGGTGTCGTTGCCGTAATAAACGGCCAAACATATACTTCCGATGCGGACGGGAAAATTACCGTCCGGAGCATCGAAGCCCTCGCGGGCGTTGCAACAAGTGCGTACGGAATGGCCAATATCAGCCAGCCTTCCTCCCTGACGGCACAGACATACAACACGACGGTTTACCCGTATGTCAATGTGACGCTTTATGCGCTGGACGGTTTGATGTATGCGCCGGTCAGGGGAATCGAATTTGATATTGCCGGCTCATTAATTCCCGTCGACCCGTACGGGTTTGCGTCCATGAGGCTGTCACAGGGCGCTTATCCATACACGGCACGCTTTAAAGGGCAGATTATCAAAGAAGATGTGTTAAATGTAGGCACATCGGATTTGGCCCTGTCGGTTAATAATTTCGTCGCTTTGGAAGATGCCGATTACTTTCCGCCGGAGGACGGTTCGATATCTTTCCACATGAATCCCGGTTCAACTCTCCGCATCATATCCGATGATGACGCGTATGTGATAGACTGGGGCGACGGAACGACAACGAGCGCTACCGCTTCCGGGCAGGTTGATTATACGCACAGTTACGGCATTGGCACTATAAGGCTCGTCAGGATATTATACTGCGAAGGCGTTACGTATGCCCGCCCTACCACCACGCACAATCTTTTATCCTGTCTTTCGGTGGGTGAATCCGGGATACGTTTCGACAGCAGCCCGCTGAACAACTGCTCGAACTTAAGGCTGGTCGCAAAAGACCTGTTGAAAAACAGCCGCGGCAAACCGGCGTTATTTTTCAATGGCCTGTTTCAGAATGACAGCTCCCTCAAATCTGTTCCCGAAGGCCTCTTCGACGGGCTTGATATAAATAATGTCTCGTCTCTTTTTTATGGATGCAACCAGCTTGAATCCGTTCCCGAACACCTCTTTAAGGACAGTGACAATATCACTTCTGCAATCAGTGTGTTCCAGAATTGCTCTTCGCTTACATCCATTCCCTCGAATCTGTTCAGCGAAACGTGCAAGCCCCGTATCACGTTTTTCAACAGCTTCTTTCAAAGCTGCGGAATAAGCCATATTGTCGAAAGCGATCTGACCGGCTTTAATTTAAACAGCAATAATATGTCTACCTCGTTATTCGATAACTGTCCCAATTTGCTCGACGCCGTGATTCCTCCCAACATGACTTATATCGCCAATCGCTGTTTTTACAATACGTCATTCAACTGGATTGAATTCAAAAGTCCGGTTCCCCCGACTTTGGCTTCGACCACGAATTTCGATCGCAATTATCCGATTTACGTGCCCGACGATGCGGTTGACGCCTACAGGGCGGCAGCGAACTGGGTTAATTTTGCGAGTCGCATACTTCCGGTCAGTCAAAGGCCTGCGAATTAAAGTTTAACATTCAAATAAAAAGCAATTATGAAAACAATCTTCTACAACAGCAAAATCGCTGAATTCTTCACCCCGCTTGGCGGTTTCAAAACCGTCATGCTCTTCGGGTTTGTCTTTACCGAGAAAAGCGCCCTGAGCGATTCCGTCATCGCACATGAGCGCATACACCAAAAGCAATACGCCGAATCTCTCGCCGCCGGACTTTGCCTGGCCTCCCTCTGCTTTATCCTCCTCCCCCAGTGCCCGTGGCTTTGGCTCATCCCCTTCGTACTCTACTACATCCTCTACCTTGCAGAGTATGCGGTTCACCTCATCCGCCTCCGCAACACCGATAAAGCCTACTTCGCCATCTCCTTCGAACAGGAAGCATACGACCTCATGTACGAATACAACCAGCCGGAAGAAACCCGCCGCCACCGCCATCCATTCGGCTGGCTACACTACCTCATATCGCAAAGTCATCGAACACCCTGATCCCGTCCAGCTTATCCTGATTGAGCACATGGGCATACACAAGCGTCTGTTTGACGTTTGTGTGGCCCATGATCTCTTTCAGTGCATTCAAATCCTTGGTACCCCGCAAATAAATCGTCGCAAAAGTATGACGCCCGACCTTAGCCGATATGTTTTTCTTTATTCCGGCCTTTTCCGCTATTAATTTAAGATTCTTATTAATCTTCTGATCACTGATAAGATTTTCAAACAGAACTCCATTCCGGCGGCCTTTCTGGTATTTTTCAATAATCTGCCGGAGTACACCGGATATCGGCACATGCACCAGCTGCGGACGTACATTAAGCATCTTTGTCCGGGTATAGACAAATTCATCCTTCCCTAACTGTTCGATTCTAAGATTCCTTGCGTCTGTAATATGCAGGGAAGAAAAACACATGAATAAAAAAAAGTCCAGTACATCCTGCTGATTACCTGAAAGCATACTGTTTCGCTGCAGTAATACGAGTTTTTTTAATTCTTCCGGCTGCAGATACGCTACTTTTGAATCATCTACTCCACGAAGCTTCAGATTTAATAAGGGTGATTCCTGAATATAATGCCTCCTTACAGCTTCATTAATATATACCGTGATTGTTTTTATTGTTTTCCGGATCGTAATCTCCTTATTTCCCTTCTTTTTCCGCAAGTGCAGTACAAATTCCCGGAACAGATCCGTAGTCAAATCCTCAAAATAAAGTTCATTTTTGAAATCTTTCAGTTTTTGAATCGCAGTTCGATGTACTTTCTGAGATGCCCAGGCCAGCTCCTGAAATCTCAACCTTTGATACTCCTTACAAAACAGCCAGAAATCCTTTCCAACCCGTTGTGTCTTATACTCTCTCCAAAAAAGAGACTTGGTCAAATCACACTCGCGCAGTCTGTATTTTACAAATACATTATTAATAGAGGCCACTGTCTTTGATATGATAAGGTTTTTATCCGACGCAAACGGATCGGAATTTTTTATTACTCCCTTATCCTTATCAAAGAATTTCACATTCGCTTTCGTTTTTGTTGGTACTTCAATCTTCTCCCTTCTGATATAGAAAGAAACATATACCGACGCTTCGCCATTATGGTCCGCTTTTTTCTGATAAATTTTGTATGTTGCCATTTCACGACATTATTTAATTGTTACTATTGTTAGCCCGTCGATCAAGTCTGTTGGACTGTTGGACGCTTTATTTACCATTTTACCTGCAAGGCTAAAATCCCACTCATTTTACCTGCATTTTTTTAGTTAAAATACATTTTCTTACAGTCCTGCGACACATCCATACATCTCTGATTACAACAACGCAAAAAGGGCACATCCCTTTTTCTAAGGATGTACCCTTCATTGTTAATGAATTTTAATTCGTGGAGTATATCGGACTCGAACCGATCACCTTTAGACTGCCAGTCTAACGCTCTAGCCAGATGAGCTAATACCCCGGATATAAAAATTGCGTACAAATATATATGTTTTATTCAAAATAATGCAAGATTACGGCATTTTTTTTATCTTTGACTGTAACCGTCGCTTTTCCGGCCTCGCCGTTTACCGGTGGATTCAGCTTTGTTATTTTGACGGTTGTTTCCAGTATTTGCGGAAATTTGTTTTTTATTGCCTTTAAAATGCGTCCGGCAACGTTTTCTATTAGTTTCGACGGCTTCATCATCTCCGTTTTTGTAAGGTCGTATATTTCCGCATAGCTGATCGTATCTTCTATACAGTCCGTTCC
>JAISEJ010000080.1 GCA_031264155.1 Tannerella sp.
GGAAATTTATAATACCGTCTGGTTTAATACCAAATTTTTGTAGGCGTTGCCTTATTTGAGCCGCCGCAGAGGCGCAAACAAGTTTGCGGCGGGGTATTAAACCAGACTTTGCGAATAAATAAAGTATAAAATAATTTTTTTAGGTCGGTTAAATCTATCTTCGTATTCATCTTGCCAAGATTATTTCTTTGGGAATAATAGGGTCTTTCCATGTTATTTCCTTTTAACACATATTTCCAACGTTTTATCCGAAATTATTTTCAAGTCTCCGATTCGTGGCATCCTTAAAAGTTTCCCATTTAATTTTCAACTAAAGTCTACAAATGTAATTTAAAATTCCCTTGATCATCGAAGTTATTGGATTTTTCCTGTCCGCAAGCATTGTATATAATATCATACATTGGCCGTAAAACAGATTCGGGTTTTATATCAAAATCGTTTATAATGCTTTCTGGGAGCTTCACTACATCAGTATCAATCACGCTTTTACCCCAGACCGAACTGTAGAGAGTATTGTTTTCGGGAATACTATACCCAAGCACATTAATAAGCGATATAGAAAAATAAACCGGAGGCTGTATATTAATAGACTTGAAATAGTCAATCACTTTTGTGAAATAGTGCAATACTGTTTCTTCAAAAGTATATATGGGGAAATTTTTTTCTGGAAAATAGGACGATACCTCCTGTGCGGAAAATAAAAGCCCATCAACTGCCTCAATTGATCCATTGCGGAATATTTGGGTATAATCATAGGAAATAGTTTCATCACGACTGGCAGGCGAATACAACAGACAGCCGTTTAAGTTGTATTTTGTATTCCAGCCCCCCAAGTAAAGTAATCCAAGATTCACTGATTTTTCTTTTAGTTTTTTAATATCTGTTTCCTGCATCGGATTAAGTGAGTCAAACGGAATGAAATGTAAAATGACATTTCCTTTTTGAGAAATTGGCACCGGAGCGTTACCGTCCAAAATGGAGAAAATCCGTTCGTTTTTAAACGAATTAATTTTTGTTATAAGGGTGTTTGAAAGATTAAACATATCCCGAAGTTCAAACGTATCAAGAAGATATTTTCCCTTTGAATTCCTTGCATAGAACGCTGTGGAACCTCCAAGAATAACTCTGTGGGGGCGGTTCCAGCTTTTTTCTATGTGCAATAACAGAATATATTTATTTCCCGATATGGGAAGTATTTTAATTTGATGAGTAATCCGAGGCTGTAAACCATCACGTATTAAATTATCAATCTTTCTCAATAGTTCATCTGTCTTGATTATTTCAATGCCAATAATATCTTTTGGAATGCTATCCTTTTCAGATATTCCGTATATAATATCTCCGCCCTCAGTATTGGCAAACGCGGAAACATCGGCAAGAAATTCTTTTTTTTCGCCATCTGATGGCGGAACTGTAGCAATTTTCAATTCCTGTTTATATTCAAGTGTTTTATTTTCAGCTACGGAATTTGTGATAAGTTCTTGTATATCCAAAATACTTATTTTTGAAAAATCAGTATGCAACATTGGGCTTGTTCAACAACTCGGTTAGTTGTCTCACAAGCCTCGCAAAATGCAAGCATTTTGCAGTTTTTAAGCGGAATTTGTTCGAAAACTTGAGGTTTTCGAACAACTCTATTATAGTTTCCTACCCCTTCCCCGCTTTTTAGTATCCACAAACAATTCTCCGCTTAGTTTCTGGTAGAGTTTACAGAACTATCCACAAGTGGTGAATTGTTATTGGAGTAAGTTTTATGCGGTGATGTATTGACCAACCGTGACAAATACTCATACTAATATCACTTTCTATTATGGTTAATGCTTTATCTTCTTTCCAATCCAGAATACCATCATTTGTTTCCGAGTGTAAATCAGTGGACTTGTTCGACAACTCGGTTAGTTGTCTCACAAGTCTCGCAAAATGCGTGGCATTTTGCAGTTTTTAAGCGGAATTTGTTCGAAAACTTGAGGTTTTCGAACAACTCTAGTGATGCAATCATTAATTTTACCTAAATTATCTTTAATTGTACTCGATTGTATGTATCCTACCATCCCGACAATTTCATGACTTGCGCCATGCTTTTCAAGTTTAAACCGTTGAATACCTCCCAGTTTTCCTATTACATATTCATTTGTGCGGTCTGGAGACGGCGCGGGTAATCTTTTACATTCGAAAACAGTTATCTTCTTTGTATAATCATCTTCTTCGCCCACCGGAAATGCGGCAAAATCAATTGTATATCCATCCGGCTGCGGTTCTTCGTGATTAAAAAGAAAATTTTGCCCATCATTGCGAGCATTTTTTGAAAGATACGTTACCAAGTCGCTTGTTAATTCAGTCTCGTTGGATTTCTGTGTTCGATATGGATTATCACGCCATAATGACAACCAGTGATAAACAAACAGAATGACCTTTTTTATTATGGCATTTTGATATATCGAATACTCAAATGGTGATAAATTTTCTTTCATGTTATTCTTTCCCATGATGCAATATATCGGCTATTATATCATCCGCATCTCGAATTGCGGTTGAACGAATCCAATATCGCAATTTGCCCGGTTTTATGAGGATAATGGAATTGCCCGTCATAATCCTGACAATACGCCTTGTTCGTAAAGCAGCGCTGTGTTTTTTGTCTATAAGGCTTCTGATTTTTTCATACCAATCAAAGTCATTAAGCCATGGAAGCTCCTTACTGCCCGATAAAGTAAAAGCGACTAATATTAACCCATTTTGAAACAAACAGTGGCTTTGTTCTGTTGCTTGAAAATATTTGCGCATAAGACGCAAGAATGTTCGTGAATAGTTTTCTAAATCGCGCTGGCCCGTGTCTTTTATGAGTAACTTTGATTTCTGCCCTAATCTTATATACTCCGCCATATATTCAGATATATCAGACAATAATTCATTTTCCCATTTTACCATATCAAATTTTTCGTCTTGGGGCCAAGGCAATTCCATGATATCTTTTTTTAGTACAGCGGTTGCCTGTGAAGATAGTATATGATAACTAAACAAATATATGCATGCGAGCAAAATATCTTTTTGGCTAATGAAATTATTGAAGAATGATCTAAGCTCTTTTAATTCATTTCTGGGAATACGGTTTATTGAAAAATAAGAATGATTATAAGCTAAAAACCCTTTCTCCCATAGTGCGGCATATAATTTATCTGTCTTTGCTATAATCATCAATGGAGGATAATATATTTCCTTTGAACCAGGAAAGACACATTGTTTAAACGTAACTCGGGTTAATTTCGACTTGTCAATTCTATCTCCCAAAAACACTTCATCGGTAAGCAAATCTTGACCCATTAAAAACTTACATTCTTCCTCTGATTTGAGATTTTTTTTCCCAATTATAAATCCTTCATTGGCTTTCCAACCCCTTGCATCAATAAAAGACTGGATGGATTGTATGTTTTTTAATTCTTTTAATCGTTTCGCGACAGAGAACAATCGTCCTCCGCCTAATAAATTTGCCCGCCATACAAAATCGTATTTCAATATATCAGATTGTGAAACAGTATGATAATCATAATAATCAAGTTCAAAATAAATTTGCCGTTTGGCGGTCTCAGTCCTACGGAACGTTAAATGTTTTATTTTATTAGAATCCGATGGTATCTGCTTATAGGCATTTAATACAATAATTTTTGTATCGGCCTTGTGAAACAAGCCTCTTATTGAAATAAAATCTAAAACTGTATCAACTGTATAATTCGTAAATAATTTGTTCCTGTAATCCAGGGTATTCATATTGTATAAAAAACCCTGTGGCTGAATCATACACAGCAGTCCGGAATTTGATAGAAATTTATCAAGTGATGCAAAAAGAATATAGTAAGCTAACTGGTTGTCGGGAACAGCCATATCTGCCGGTAAGTTTGAAATAAAGGGAGGATTGCCAATAATAATATCAAATCCTGATTTCGGCAGGAATGATGGATAATCATTTTTATTTACTTTGTCAAAATCAACCGGGAGGATATTGTTCCCTAATAGTTTGTCAAAGCGCAGCTGACTCCATATAACATCCGGTCGTAATGCATCACATATTGCCAATGACAAACTGAATGCGGCGACACTCGCAGCCTCGTCTTTTAGCTCTATTCCGAATATTGAGTTTTTGAGCAGTTTTTTAATATCTTCAGGTGTTAACTTTCCCCATTGTTTTTCCCTCTGCCTGACACTAATCAACCGGCGAAATGCCGAAACAAGAAAAATCCCGGAACCGCATGTTGGATCGAGAATTTTTTCCGAACCGGTTAATTTATCATACGGCATTGCATAATCAAGAATTAAATCAACCAATGGAGCCGGTGTAAAAACCGCTCCGTCATCCTTTCCCAAAAAATACTGATAAATATGGCTAAGCGCTTCGACTGGTATATGCTCAAATGAAAATAAGTCCCAAAAATATAATTGGCCGGTATTGTCGGCATTCTTTTCTCCCAAATGGATAATGCTCTTGATAATATTTTTTGTTATTTTATTTGACTCCGGGAAAGAAAAAATATCGCCATTAAATTTATTTTCAAGATCACTGAACAATTTAATTATTTTTTCTTTGGAATATGTTTTTAACACGTCAAGAAAAGATTTTGCGCTATCCTCGTATTGAGAAAACCAGTTTTTATCACTTGCTGCAAAGACTTTTCTGTCTTCTAAATATTTTATCAACAATGAAAGCAACAATAATTTTCTTGCAGCAGGATTTTCTCCACCATTGATTTCCTGGTCTGCGCTCTTGACTTTTTCGATCAGGATTCGATGTGCGGAATTTTTTGCATCAATGAATTTTTTGTTATTTACATCTTCCCAAAATGTACCATCCGCAAGCCGGAACATGGAATAGCGGTTTAATTGTTCTGATATATTAGGCAACACATTCAAGAAATCAATTTGGGCCTCAATTGTATATGCCCATGTTTTCTTTCTTGTCAATTCATTTTTTACAGAATAACAATTCACAATATCAACGCGATTATCCCATTCAATATATAATAATGGTACACGACCATAAAACCAGAGACTTCGGTGCAGTTCAGCAAGTTCTTTTTCAGTAATTTTTTTTGTAGTATTATCTACAATAAGAGCAATGGGCTGTGATGCTCTGTCAATAAATCGTCTGAAATATACAAAATCCAGTTTCCGGTTTATTGAATAAGCCTCGAGTATTACTTGACATTCGTTAAGTGGTAAATCGTTTGCAGGACTATCGCTTATTCGAACTAATCCATCGCTTTCAGAGAAATATAGTTGTTTAACAAGTCGACTCATTTATCTGTCTCTTTCATGCATTGCATTAATCCCGTAATATTCCCGTCTTGTTTTGAACAAAATCGGGCCAAGTCTGTCACTAACCAAGAGGAATCTAGTATAAAATATAGAATCGATAAACAAGATTGTCAATTTGTCGTGCATATATCACTTCTTCCTCCCCTTCCCCCGTTTTTTAGTATCCACAAACAATTCCCCGCTTAGTTTCTGGTAGAGTTCAAACAGATAGGCCGCCCGCTGACTGTCATTATCGAAAGAACGGCCATAGGCGGTTTCTACCGCTTTGTCTAGTTTTTGGTGGGCATTTACCAATGTGGGAGGCATGGTAAGGGGGCTGTAAAGATCTGCCAGACTGCTCTTGGGGAACAACGCCCGGGCGTCCAGTACCGTCTGTGCTGTTTTTTCTATGACTGTGCTTTGTTTGTCTGTGGGAGAAGGCCAAGGGAAATTGTTATAAACAATATCCTTTGAATAGCGATACCTTAATTCCAATCTACCGCAAACATAGCGCATCCAAGCCATATGCATGGTAGAAGTTAAGATGCCAAAATGATAAAGATTGGCGTCGGGTACTATAAGGCAACTATCGGCGGCGATATTATCCGTTGCAATATGTGTTTAAGTTTTCTTAAATGACCGGGCTCAATGTCCGCCAGCCACAAACACCAGCGCTCCTTATTGTTGATAAATTCATTTGCGCTAATAAATTTGCGAAAATAAACGGCGGCTTCCGGTTCTTTTAACAGAAAATCATTCTTTTCTTCGGTAGTAAAAAGAAACTCCCCGCCATCTGCGGGCATATTGCCAAAATTCATTGGAGGAATATGGCATAACGGCCTACTTCTGGATTCTATAAATATATCCGGCGCATCAATAAGATACGGATTTATATGACCGGCAGCCGTTTCAACAGGTTTCCCCGTAACGGTCGCATAATGATATATTTTTTTGTTCTCCCTGTCGGATAAACCAATGCCAATTATGACGCAGTAGACCGCAGCTTTT
>JAISEJ010000106.1 GCA_031264155.1 Tannerella sp.
TATGCTTCCATGTCCTGAAAATGCAGGAACCACGATTCGCCTTGCTGCGGACCGGATTGCGACCGTCTTCATTGATGACGGAGGGAATCTGGCTGGATTGCGACCGTCTTCATTGATGACGGAGAGAATCTGGCTGGATTGCGACCGTCTTCATTGATGACGGAGGGAATCTGGCTGGATTGCGACCGTCATCATTGATGACGGAGAGAATCTGGCTGGATTGCGACCGTCTTCATTGATGACGGAGGGAATCTGGCCAGATTGCGACCGTCCGCAATGCTGACGGAGGGAATCTGGCTGGATTGCGACCGTCCGCAATGCTGACGGAAGGAATCTGGCCAGATTGCGACCGTCCGCAATGCTGACGGAAGGAATCTGGCCAGATTGCGACCGTCCGCAATGCTGACGGAGGGAAGGAAGCCCGTTAACCCTTCGCCCCGTATGTAGAATCATATAAAAAGTTAGCCAGGGCAATATCATCCTCAAACCGATTGATTTTTTCAGGCGGGATGCGGTTGCCGATATACACGTGCAACAGCTGGCCTTTTTTATTGAAAGCCTCTTTCGCGACGCGCAATATCCGCAGCTTCCAGCTGATGCGTCCCAGCCGGTAAAAAAACCTGGAATTGAGGCAGTCGAAATAGACCGGGAAAACCGGGACGCCGGCCTTGCGTATCAGGCGAATCACGCTGTGCGTCCAGGGCAAATCCCGGACCATCTTCCGTTTCCTGTCATAAAACGACATGGCCCCTGCGGGAAAGAACCCCATCGGGTGGCCGTCTTTCAGCTGGGCAAGCGAAAGGCGTATCCCGTTCACATTCCTCCGGTTGTCGTCCCGGTTATCATCCGTTTTCGGTATGACCGAAATAAAATTATCCTCCATCGCCGAGATATGCGCCAGAATCTCATTAACCATAATGCGGAAATCCGGGCGTATGGACGCGAAAATATCCGTCAGGATAATGCCGTCGAGCGACCCGATCGGATGATTCGAAACGGTAACGAAAGCCCCTTCGGGTAATTGCTGCAGAATCTCGCGGTTGTGAACCTCATAGTGAACATCCATAAGCGGATCGTTCAGCATCGCTGTCGTAAAGGCTGCACCCCGCAGCCGGTAATGGTTGGCATGTATCCTGTTCACCATGTCCATGCCCGTCCAGTGAAACATCTTTTTTAAAAGAAAGACCCCCAGGCGCGTCCTCAGGAAAGGCGCCTTTCGCTGAAAATCTTCCAAATCCAGTACGGTTTTTTTCATAAATTAAAAGTTGGTAATTAATCATCTGCCGGCAAAAATGAAGCGCAGATTTTTTCGTGTTTATAAATAGATATAGCCAGGACGGCATTCAGCACGACCGCTTCATAGAGGAAATATACCCATACCGGCGTCCCCGTCAGTACGATGGCAAATAAAACGATCGTCCGTCCGTTAAATGTCATAAAATCAATAACCCTTTTCATCAGGCGTTCGCTCTGTCGCCGGAAGCCGGTCCGGATCTCATCCGGCAGGTCGTCGCCATACTTCGACCGGAAACGCCTCATCATCAATTGCAGCTTGGGCGTCACCGATTCCTGCAGCGAAGTATACCCGATGTAGAAAAAGAACAGCACTTTACCCGCCAGGCTTTTATTCATCCGGTATTGCGCACGCACCTCGTCGATGCCCTGAAACTCCCGGCCTTTTTCCTTGCTGACAAAATAAAGGTGAAGCGTCTTGTAATAATCCGTCACATTAGCCTGTACCAGGTGCGAAACGCCGGAGATTACGGCAGGGATAAAAAACAGCCCCGTCCCATACTCGCTCTTCAGCTTCAAAGCCAGGAAAACGTAAATAAGCGTGAACCAGACATCGCCGGCAAACCCGTCGAGTACGCGGCCAATCTCGGACTTGATACCCGTGAGGCGCGCCAGCTGGCCGTCTACACAATCAAGTATGTTGGCAATAATAAGGCATACGACACCCAGCAGGACAAGCCGGAAATCGTCACGGTAAAACAAAGGCCCCGCCGCCGCGCCGACAAATATAGATACGATTGTGACCATATTCGGGGTAACGCCCGTATTCCGCAACGCTTTCGCTATGCGGAAACCGACAGGGCGGTAGAACCACCGATCCGGATAATTTTCCGTTTCGATAGATTTAAGCGAAGCCTCATATTCCCTGTTTAGCGTACCGTTCATCATTTTTATTTATAAGAATATCCCCCGTCGGCGATAATTACTTCTCCGTTGATATACGGATTTTCAATTAATAGCGCATACACGTCCGCCAGTTCATCCGGGTCGCAAAAACGTCCCAGGGCAATTTTGCTCTCGATATTCCGGCGTATTTCGGCAGGCTTGTTTTTCTGCCATTCCGTATCGACGAAACCCGGCGCGACGGCATTAACGCGAATGCCATACGGAGAAAGGCATTTCACAAGATTCCTGACAAGCGCGTGCACAGACGCCTTCGTGACGCCATACGACAGCGACATGGCATGAGGCAGGATGCCCATAAGGGAACCCGTGAAAATCACGCTTCCCCCCTCATTAATACGCCCCAGCAGGCGCCGTAGCAGGAATGTCGGGAAATGAACGTTTGCAAAAAACACCCGTTCCCACTCCTCCTCCTTCATATCCTCAAAACGGTCGCGGCAGGTAAGTCCGGCATTAAAAACGACAGCATCAAGCCGCATACCGTTCTCCTCCGCATACCGTGCAATAACGTCAATCGAACCCCTGTCCGAACTGTCGGCCTGCAGCGAAACCGCCTCGACGCGACACTCCTCGCGCAGCTCCGAACACGTCCGCCGCGCCGCAGTCGAATCCGTGCCGTACGTCAGCAAAAGGTTATAGCCCATTTTGCCGAGCCGCCGCGCGACCGATTTCCCGATACCCTTCGTTCCTCCCGTTATAAAAGCATATTTTGTCATGTACGGCGTCTCATTTATCATTCTTCAACATCCTGTAATGAAGGATATAGCCGTTCAATGCCATTTATGGAATCTTCCATATTGAATTCCTTAACCGATATAGGCTTTGCATTACGTTCATTTTGCAGGGATTTCTCATAAGATTTATGGATCGTTTTCTTTATGGACGATGACGATACGCCCGAACCGTAGGGGAAATAAAACACTTCGATGCCCAGCTCTTTCAGATAATCATATTTCCCATACCAGTCGTCGCCTACGACAAATGCGTCGATGTTCAGCTTTTTCACGATCTCCGTATGGTCGAGCGTCCGTTGGGGAATAACGATATCCGGCGTTTTCAGAGCTTCGATGATTTGAAGCCTTTCATTGAACGGGATAACCGGCGGTTCCTTCTTATACGACGCAACAAGCTCGTCGGTGCTTACGCCTACGATTAGGATGTCGCCCAGACTTCGTGCATAATTAATCATGCGTAAATGATTAAAATGGAACATATCGAACGTCCCCGATGTATAAACAATTATTCTGTCTTTTAACATATCGGCAATAAAAATTATAAGTGCTATGGTATATGAATGTCATTCTTCTTTCGTAAGGTCAAGTTTTTCTTTGTCTCCGCTCCTGTCTACATATTGCTTTTGCAAAGGATTAGCCGTTATTGCCCGATAATTTTTCCGGTTCCTGTATACATCAATCAACGTATACAGCGCGTGCCGGAAAGAACTTTCCGAAGCTTCGTTTTTGCCGGCTATATCATAAGCGGTGCCATGTGCGGGCGATGTACGTACGACCGGAAGTCCCGCCGTAAAATTCACTCCGTCATCCATCGCCAGCGCTTTGAAAGGCGCTAATCCCTGGTCGTGATACATGGCAATAATCCCGTCGAAATTCCGGTATGTCTGCGCGCCGAAAAATCCATCTGCCGCATAAGGGCCGAAAACGGTGATTCCGATTCTGTCCGCCTCTTCGATAGCCGGCATGATAATCTCCGTTTCTTCGTCTCCGATAAAACCATTGTCGCCGGCGTGAGGATTCAGCGCCAGCACGGCGATGCGCGGACGTTGTATATCGAAATCCTCATGCAGCGACCGGTCGAATATCATCAGTTTTTCGGCAATACTTTCGGTTGTAAGCTTTGATTTCACCTCCGATAGCGGGATATGGCCTGTGACCAAAGCAACGCGCATCTGTTCGTTAAGCAGGATCATCAGAGACTTATGAGCGCTATCGCCGAATTTCTTTTCGAGATATTCGGTATGTCCCGGAAAATGAAATTTGTCGTTTTGTATGTTATGTTTATTGATAGGCGCTGTCAGGAGAGCATGAACAGCGCCTTTCTTAATGTCGGCAACGACAGCTTCGAGCGATTGAAAAGAAGCCTTTCCGCCGGCGCCGGTCGCACGCCCCGGTTCGACAAGGGCGCTGTCGTCAACGCAACGTATCAGGTTGAGTTTTCCTTGAACGGCTTTATGCGCATCCTGTATCACATGGATTTCCGGAGGCTCGATTCCCGCCTTTTCTAATAATTTGCTGTAAAATGACGCTATTTTATTCGATCCGTACAATACCGGAATGCAAAGTTCAAACATCCTTTGGTCGGAGAATGATTTTAATATAATTTCATAGCCGACCCCGTTGCTGTCTCCTTGTGAAATTCCTATCCTGACAAGTTTTTCTTCCATGTATTTATTCATTCTTTTTTTCTTCTTCTGCAATTTCCGCCTGTTTGGAATCTTGTTCATCAGGGAGGCGCATTGTCTGTAACGTAGCTTCGAGGCGGCGGATATAATTCTTTTTTTCTTTAGCCGGTTCGTAAACGAATCCTTCAGTCACGATGACGCGCTTGTTCTTTTCGTCAACGCGGGCATAACTCACGAACGGGCCGCCCATCATATCGCCTTCCATGCGCCATAAACCGCGTACTATGCCACAGTATTTGCCTTGTAACGTAGATGCAAAATAATCTACCACACGTTTTTCGGTAGACATGTATGAACCTGGGAACGAACCGGGAATCGTATATTTTACTACGGAATCGCGTTTGTCAACAAGATATTCGAGCGTGAACGTATTGGGATCCGTAAATGGGAAGCTGTAAATAATCAGGTCCATACGTCCCTTGACAGCGTTATTGGAAAACCAGAGGCAGTCGATCGAGTCATTGGACGATGCCGTCATATCTTCCGGTGCATACAGCGTGATGCCTAATTTGTTTTTTACCTTCTCCATAACGACCGAGCTGTATTTTTCATGGAGTAAATCCCGGGCGCGTTTCATTTCTTCTTTCGTATACTGTTCCACAAGCACACGCTGATTATCCGCAAGAAAAGTTTCGATTGATTCACCATCGGGTGCATTGAGGTAAATAACAGCTTGTCCTTTAGCCCATTTGTCGGTTTCCTTCAGGAGCGATACTTTTGTGTATATATTTTTATCAATATTCACAATCAGGACGTTGCGGACATATTTCATCATTCCGTCGAACTGGTCCGGTCTTACATAAGTGATTCTCATGGACGATTCCGATTGAGGCAGATACGGTACCGGCGAGGTCAGTTCTTCTTTTACAGCTGTGCCTGTAGTTCCGTCCCATGCGATTTTATCCATCACAACAATGACTTCATAGGCAATACCTGTCGCACGTGATACGGTAAAAGCGGAGTCACATGCGCACAATCCCAACAAAAAAGACATTAACATGGTGAAAATTAAAGATTTCATACCTGTATATATTTTAATATTAAACAATTATTGGACAAATATAGTACATTATAAATAAAACCGTATCATTTTTTGTAATTTTTTGTAGTAGACAGCATGCCACATGCGGCAGAAATATCTTCTCCGCGCGAAGTTCTTATCGTACATGTGATACCGTGAGCATTTAACCGGTCTCGGAATGCAATCATTTTCCCCTCGCTACAGCTTCGCAGTTTTACGTCCGGGATAGCGTGGAAACGTATCAGGTTAACGCGGCAAGCGATGCCTTTGAGCAGTTTAGCCAGGTCTTTTGCGTGGCGTTCGGTGTCGTTCATGCCTTCGAACATAATGTATTCGAATGAAACTCTTCGTTGGTGGGAAAAATCATATTGATGTAATAAATCAATGACACTGTCTATATGATATACTTTTTCGACCGGCATGAGGGATAATCTTTCTTCGTGGTACGGGGAATGGAGGCTGATTGCCAGATGACATTTGCTTTCTTCAAGAAATCGTTTTAGACCAGGTATCATCCCTATGGTTGATACGGTTATCCGCTTCGGGCTCCAAGCATAACCATAAGGAGCCGTTAGGATTTCGAGCGCTTTGAATAATTCGTCCGTATTGTCGAGCGGTTCACCCATTCCCATAAAGACAATGTTTGTCAGTTCGTCGCTTTCGGGTATCGCCTGTATCTGGTTGAGTATCTCGTTCGCCGTAAGTTGCGCGGTAAACCCCTGTTTCCCCGTCATGCAAAACAAACAATTCATTTTGCATCCTGCCTGCGACGAAACGCATAATGTCGATCTGTCCTTCGACGGGATATATACCGTCTCCACGAAACGGTTGCCGCCTCCTGCCGCAAACAGATATTTCATCGTTCCGTCAGCCGAACGCGCACTATCGGCCGGAGGAGTAACGCCCGTTTCGTAATATTCGGATAACACGGCGCGTTTCGATGCTGCTATGTTTGTCATCTCATCTATGGTCGTTACTTTCTTTTTGTAAAGCCATTCTGCAAGTTGTTTCGCTGCATAGCCGGGTAACGATACGTGCGCCGCTATTGTTTTGAGATCGTCGAGAGTCATACCCATTAAGCATTCTTTGTTTTTCATTATTACAGATTTATAATAAAAGCTGCCGCACAACATCCATTGAACGACAGCTTTTGATTTATTTATACGTGTTTTTTAATCAATAAAAACGGATACGGTTATCTTCAATATCCGCATTCTGCTGCATGTAACGCAATGCGAAATTTCCGATACGATAAGAATTATTGGCTTCTATCATACTTTTCTGATTATTTTCATCATAAGGAACATTATCTGTCGTACGGTTAATAACTTCAAACACATAAACGCCGTTGTTACCCGCTATGGGTTCGCTTACCTTATTCGGCGAAGACAAGGTGATATATGCGTTTAATTTCGGTTCGACGCCAATGTTTGTAATACGGGTCGTTCCCATTGTAATGAATTTCACGGTATCCGGGTTAGCGGACATGGCCTCAGCATAAGTAGAAATGGAAGATAGGTTCTTGGCTTTCAGGCCAGCCGCTATTTCTTTGCCTTTTATCTTTGCTGCAAGTTCGGCTTTTAACTGGGGTGTAACGGATGCAAGCGACTGGTATCCTTCCGGCAACCTGCCTTTATGCGTTGCGACTACAAATACGTTGTCACATTCGTTGATGTCCGAAACCTGTCCTTTTTTGCCGTTAAACACCCAGCGGACTACCTGGCGTGCACCGGTGATACTTCCGAGAGTCATATCCGTGCTGTAAACGCGTGCATTCGAGATCAGGTTATAACCATTCTCTTTTGCGGCAGCTTCGATTTTTTCAACGCTGTTATTGTTTGCAATAAACTGGTTAAGAGTATTGTATAGTAAACTGCGTGTTGCGGAACTGGGTGAAACCGTATATTCTATGTCTGCAACCTTGTATTTAGGCACGTTTTTCGTTTTGTCGGTTACTTTTACGATATGTATTCCATAGGTTGATTTAACGATTGCATACTGGCCGACAGGCAGTGAGAATGCCGTTTTCTTAAATTCTTCATTAAGCCCCTGAAGCGCACCGACTTCCGTAAGCCAACCGATTTCCCCGTTATTTTCAACTAATTGATCGGTAGAATGAGCCTGTACTAATTCGGCAAAATCCGCTCCGTCTTTGAGAAGGTTTAACAAACTGTCGGCATAAGTCCTGGTTTCCGCTTCCGTTGTGCGTGGAGCAAGCAATATTTCGGAAACATTGATCGAATCTGGAGCTTCCGTTTTGTCGACAAGTTTCAGTATGCGGTATTTGTTATCTTTAAAGATCGGACCTTCTATGTCGCCGATTTCAGACGTTGTGACAAAGTCGATAAGATCGACGTCTGTTCCGAAACCGTTGATGGAAAAGAAGGCGTTGATATATTTGCGTTCCGATTTTTCATTTGTCAGGGCTGCTACATTATCCGTAGTTTCCAATTCGGCTTTTATAGCGTCCATTTCCTGGGATATCCTGTTAAAGTCTTCCTGGCTGGGTACGATATCTACGGCGATATAATCAATAATGCACGTTTCACTTTGGCGGAATAATTCCTTACGTTCCTTATACAGTTTTTCAATTTCGGAAGTCGGTACGTTGACCGTTGAATCCGCAACATTGGAAAACGGTTCCATTACATATACAATGTCGGAACTGACGGAAGAGTTGTTGTAGGCGTCTTTAGCTTCGAGAGAATTTGCAACAACCGCCTTCTCTAACAATGTAAGATATTTCTCCGTCATGCGGTTACGCTTGATATTTTTCTCCCAAAACATCCATAACATTTTATATTGCAAAAGTTGCGCCTGTATATTTTCTGGGAAGCTTTCCAAATTTTTTATCTGGTTGAGCAGGTTTATCACCGATGATCTGTCGAATGTTCCGGTTTCCGGGTTCTGAAACATCGGTAATTGAAGAAGTATAGGCGAAATATTTTCACCTTCGACCATATCCGTCATTTCTTCGGGAGTAATAACCATGCCCAGTTTGTTGAGGCGCGGCACGAGTACACTCTCCATTACGACGTCATCATAAACGGCTTGGCGGATCTGGTTTACATAAGCTTCACCGAGACTGTTCGTTCCCGTTTGAAGTTGATAAACTTCCGTCAGTTCATTTTCGCGCGCCAGATAATCTTGATAATCGACTGCGTTACCATTAACAACAATGACGTTATTCTGGTTTCTGTTGATAAAAGAAGAACCTGAATTTAAAAGGTCTCCGATGATAAATGCAAATAAGGCCAGACCTACGACGGTGACCAAAAGACCAGCTTTTTTTCTGATTTTTTCCAGTGTTGCCATTCTATAAATTAATTACGATTAATATTCAATAAATCAGCATATTTATGTTTCACAAATATAAAGTGTACTTGTTTAAGGGCACAAAGGTATAAAAAAAACAAAAACGGACATAAAAAAAACTCTTTTTTTTCAAGAACTGTCTGCACATTCTTCAATCTCTCCCCTCCAAAGTTCACGGTTTATCATTCCTTATTTATGGTTCGCGTTCACCGTTCGTCATTATAGTCTGTTCCTCATTTATAACACCTTCTTTCTCTATAAGAATGGAGTCGCTTTTGTTTTCATTGGTGCGGCGCTGCATTTCTACGGAGAAGTCCGCAGTGGAATTAAATATTTGATATTCGCTCATATTCCGATTCGACCAGAATCCAATGCCCGTGTTTATATCTTCTCCTTCCGTAATCTTTATAAATGAATCGGAATAGAACGTTTCTTTGTCTTGGTCTCCGAACAATTGGGAAGTCTCAAAGCGTACGCCATCCATGTTTGAGATGTCGATATTGCCGTCCAGTTGCCACAGGCTGCGTCGCAGGAAATAATGAGCGGTATCCGCCTTTATGCTTGTTTCCAGATTAAAGGCCGAGTCGAATTTTTCGAGGTAGACGCCGTCGGGAAAATACCAGTAAGGTTCGGATGCTTTATCGAATATGAGCCATGTAGCGGCTATGACCCGTGTGATACCGGAATCGGACGATATAAAAGTCTTGACATTTGTTTCTTTTAGTGTATATGAAATCTGAGGATCGAATACGATTTCAATCATTTCCTTTTTTTCGTCGCCGCAGGACGCCAGAAAATAAAGAGGCATAACAATTGCTATAAAAACAATTGCTATGCTTTTTAAAGGATTTATCCCAACGCAATTCGTCATGCGGAAAGTATCCGTTTTTATCTGATTCTTACCGTTTCTCCAATCCATCCTCCGATAGTAAAACTTTTGCCGTTGTCAATGTCCGGATGCATAAATACTTCTTCTTTTGTAGGATAATATTGGGTGTAAGCGTTGATTAATTTTCCAGCTTCTTCCGCGACGGAAGGATCTACCTGGCGTGCTCTTTCGAGTTTATCTACTACCGCATAATATACACATTTGGTAAGTACCGGATCATTCGGAAAAACAGTCTTTACCCCTGCAGCATAACATGTGGCTATCAAGATATAAGCGCGTCCGTAATCGGACTTTTCCGCAAGACATTTCAGGCTGTATTGTTTGGCTTTTGCAAAACTGTTTTGCTGTTGTGCTATGACGGCTATTACGTAATAAAGTTCCGTTTTTATTTCGCTGTCTTCCGTCATTTCAATTGCTTCATTATAATATCTTTCGGCGGTAGCAAAGTCTTTGTCTTTGAATGCTTTGTTTCCAAGCCCCATAGCCGATTCGGCTGTGGGTTCTATTTTATGCGCATATTCGGAAGCCGCGAAAAAAGCGTCTGATTCTTTGCAGTTCACGCGACGAAGCAGTGTCAGCGTTTCTTTCAGGAAGTCAAGATTATCTTTGTTTTGTTCTATTTTAGCGCTATATATACTTTGCAGCAGTTCGCAGTCGGCAGCGCCGCTTAATGTAAAGTTTTTTTCTATTTCGATTTTTCTGGCTGTAATGTTCTCTTCGTCTTTTTCATTATTAGCCGCTTTTGCTGCTGCTATTTGCGCGTCAAGTATGGTTGAACACTTCAGGAAGTCGCTTACATACTTTTCTTTGTATTTATCCATATCGCTTTGCACCAGTTTGAATGAAGAGAACATGTAGAGAGATACGGCCAGCGGCTCTGTTTTTTCTTTAAATTCGTCGATCACTTCACCTGTCCATTTGTAGATTACATTCGGATCCGTGTCTTCGTCTTTCAATTGGTTATAGCTTTGTGCTTTACGTGCAACAATCCAGTCTTTTCCGTACTGTTTGTCATCACCGAAATATTTGATACGGTCATCGTACAATTTCATCAGGTCGTTGATGAGCGCTTCTTTTTTGGTAGCGTCTTTTTCTTCGGAAATCTGCCAGTTAATAATATTTACACCATAGGCGTAGATGTTTTTAGTAGAAGCCGGACATTCATCGTAAACACTTTTCCAGAATGGGTATGCGTCCTTAAAATTATTCGACCTTGCATACGGAATAAACAGGCTTATGTTTGTAAGACAGCGAATGCTGTCTTCGCCCGAACCGTATGGAGTCCCGTTATCTATACCTTTTTGTGCACTCATATTGCTTATCATGAATGCACTTAGTACTAATATAAAAACATTTTTCTTCATATCTTATAAATTTAAATTATTTAAAATCAATCCAGCCTATTCTTAAAGAACCAATATTCATTAAATGTATAGCTCAGTGTCATTCTGAAATAGTTTTCTTTTATCATCGTTTTGTGTTCCGGTTGTATTTTCAGGTACTCAAATGATACATTGATAAATGAACGTGCATCGCTTATCGGAAATCCGAATCCGACCGTAGCGCCGTATTCCTTATAACTGTTGCCGTTTACCAGAACATGCGAATTGGTATAGTTCAATCCCGCTCTGTATCTTACACGGTTGAGGAACGGACGGGAATATAAATTGGGAATATATTCGATGCCGGCATTTATCTTCGAACGATTTTTAAATACATTGCTGGTTCCTTCGAAACTGGCTTTTTCCCATTCCTGATAGGCGAAATCCGCAGCTAAGATAAGTTTGTCGTCCTTCACATACGAAAGTCCTAACCCGTATCCGGTCGGGAGACCAAAGTTTTTGTCCGTTATCGTATCAGTTATGCTTTCCAGGCTCGTTATGGTTTGGTAAATATCGCCGTTTAGCCGTTTTTTCGGTGTGTATGTAAGACCCAGTATAGCCCTTTCCGTTTTGCTCAGCGGATGCGTATATTGTATTCCCAAATCAAAAACCACATCGCTGAATTTCATTCTTTTTTCATTTATAACTTCCGTAGAGGAAGTTCGCGGAAAAGTTGTTTTTGCCGTATGATTAATGGCGCCGAACAAGTAATTAATGTTACCGCCAATGGAAAGACGCTTTTTCCATACATCAATAGACAATCCGGCATACAACAGGTTTAACCCTCCTGTTCCGGTAAATAACTCCTGATACTGTTGTTCGTCAGACGTCTTGTCCTCTCCGAAATTATATCCCACGTGCGTATACGGCAATAATCCGGCGCTCATGGCGATTTGCCGGTGCAGCGGAAATTGCATGGCCATATATTCAACATTTCCGTTAATGTCGTTTTGCTTGTTTGTCCCGTCACTAAACCAAGATAATTGTGCCGACGCCCCGAAGTCGAAAAGGAACGTCATGGAATCCATGCACGAATATGATGCGGGATTCATTGGGTTAATCTGTTTCGATGAACGCAATCCGATTCCAACCCCGCCCATAGACCTACCTGCTCCGAATGAGCGATTGGCCAATTCTCCATATCCAAAACGTGTATAAGGGGAATTTGTGCCGTTTTGCGCCGTCAGGGAAAAGGCGAAAAAGGACAAAAATCCTGATACAATCATCAGATTAATTCTTTTTTGCATTATATTCTAATATTCTGTTTAAACCAACTAAAACTAAATTTGCGTCTGCAAAGATGTGATTTTTAAGTCGTCTTTCAAAATAAAAAGAGTGCCCCCCCGTTAAAAAAACAAAAATGTCTCCATATTTTGCTTTCAGCGCATCAATAAAACCATCCATTTCATAAACGATACCGTTTATTACTCCGGCCAGAATCGCAGATTCAGTGCTTGTTCCGACAAGCGGAACTTCGTTTTTTTCTTTTACCAAAGGCAATCGTTTCGTGAAAGCATTAAGTGCCCGAAAACGGGTTGTCAGACCGGGTGATATGTTTCCGCCTTTATAGATTCCGGATGATTCGATTACTTCATAAGTAATCGCCGTCCCGGCGTCAATCGCCAGGAGGTTCCGTTCCGGCTGTAAATAATTAGCGCCTACGGCAGCAGCAATCCTGTCTTTGCCTAACGTTTCTTCCGTCTCATATTCCAACCGAATGGGAATTGGCGTATGCTCATCCAGCCATAAAAGACTGTTTAAATGTTCTTTTAAATAATCCGCCAATGCCCCATCCATATCGGCAACAGATGATATGATACCCTGTGTCGGGTGATATTGTTCGACTATATCTTTCACCCGGAATGTATCATCCTTATCTGCAAAAACAAAAGAAACGATCTTTCTGCAATCGAATACCGCTACTTTTAGTTTTGTGTTACCTTGTTCTACGATTAGATTCACCCTTTCGTGAAATTAAATTTGGGGGGCAAAGATAATGCATAATGAGAGGAATACAAAATAAATTGATCTATTTCTGCCATAACGTTTTTATACGGATAACAGGTAATAAATTATGAATTAATAATGAACTTTCGACTTGTTTAACGTATTTCCAGATAGCAGTATATCGGGTAGTGGTCGGACAGGTTGACGCGCGTGTCGACCTTACAGTTGTATGCTTCCATGCTTGGTGAATATAATATGTGGTCTATGCGGAACAGGAAAAAGTTTTGGTTGTAGGATATTCCCATGCCGAAACCGGATTTCGCGTATGCATCCGACAGCGAACCCTGAATTGTACGGTGAGCATAGGATATGGGCGTATCGTTGAAATCTCCACAAACGATTGTATAGTATCCGTTGGTTTTACGTATTTCGCCGGCGATCGTTTCCGCCTGGTTTGCGCGCATGCGGAACGCTTGTCCCAACTTTTGCTGTATAGAACCCCGAAGTTCGTCGAACGATTCTATACTTACGTGCGTGATCATGTCCGAATATTTGGAACGGTCTTCCGTCGTCAGTTTGAAGGATTCCAAATGATTGTTGACAAGGGCGATTTTTTTTCCCTGTACGATTATTTCGTGTATGGAAGAACCGTTGTATATGGACGGGAACGTTATTTTCCGCGATTTTACAATCGGGAATTTGGACAGTACGGCAAGCCCGTATTTATAGCGTTTGTTATTCGGTGACGAAAAAAATATTTCCGCAATATAGGGATACATCGGCAATGCTTTGGCAACATCTTCGGAACTCATAAGATTTGGGCGCGAACTGACCATGTATTCCTGCAGACATACGATATCCGCTTCCGATTCCGCTATATACTGTATGATTTTGTTAGGCGATTCTTTGCTATGGTTTTTATACGCAAAACTCATTACATTATATGACAAGACTTTTATCGTATTTTCGCGTGGTAGTATTTTGGTTGGGATATGAAGCGGGCAATAACGTGAGACAGGCGCCAGGCAGACAGCAAAAGTTAAGGCTAACGTCAATATCATCAGCCATTTTTTCGTAATCATCCAATAGATGAAAAAACAGATGTTTACAAGTAAAAGAATCGGAAAAATGAGTCCGAGGTATGCAAATAAAATATTTTTTTCCGGGGATATCATGTCGGAATAGGCGGAAGCGGCAAGGAACAGCGCTAAAATGATGTTTAGCGAAGCAAAAAAGGACTGAAATAACAGTTTGAATGGCGCTAACCATTTCTTTTTTTTATTTCCTGCTCGCATCGAATAACTTCTTTTTTTCGTCCGTCGTAAGACTTCCGTATCCCGAACGTTTGAGTTTGTCTAATATCTCGTCTATCATACGGTTTTCTTCATTTTTGCGGCGGCGGTACTCGTCATCCGTTTCCGCGTGGTGACTTTTGGTGGGACGATTCTTGCCTACTTTTTTACGATAAACCTTAAATGACGGTTTGTGGGTTATAAAGTTGACAAATTGATCAATCAATCTGTTCATGAAGTTTGTTATATCTCGTCCTTTACGGTATTGACCGGCAAACAGGATTCCCAGCAACGAGCCTCCTATATGGGCGATATGTCCCCCGGTATTTTCCGAAGTAATGGCAATGATGTCAAGAAGAAGCACGCCTATGGCAAGATAAATCAGTTTTACGCGCCCCAACAACAGGAGGTTTATTGTATAATCTTTTTGATAAAACGATACGGCAAACACGATTGCCATGATTGACGCCGAGGCGCCTACAAGGAAGGTGTTTGCGGAAAATTGTCCGAGAAAGGGGAATATATTGTACGACAGGATAAACAACAATCCCCCGGCAACACCTCCCAGGACGTATAGTCCGCCCATTTGACGCCCGTTAAAAAACATAAGGAATATTTTTCCGAACCAATAGAGCCATAACATATTGAAAAGTATGTGCAGAAAATCAATGTGAACAAACATATAAGTGAAAATCGTCCACGGACGATAGAGCAACAACTGCCACGACGAAGGCATCTGTATATATTCGAGAAAAGACGCATCTGCCATGAAAAGACGCATAAGGATAATCAGCAGCCTTATCGCGATAAAAACGCCTGCATTTATATATATGTATTTGGTTAAAATAGATCCGGCGTTAAATCTCCGGTTTATTTCAGTAAAAATATTTTCCATTTTTTTTCCTCCAGTAGAGTACAAGAATTATACCAAACAACATCCCTCCGAGATGAGCGAAATGGGCTACATTGTCGCCTCTTATTTCTGCGAAACCCGCAATAAGTTCTATGACACCATATCCCAAAACCATATATTTTGCTTTTACAGGAAAAGGAAACGGGATTATATATAACGGCATATTGGGAAATAACATTCCGAATGCAAGCAGAATCCCGAATACGGATCCTGACGCTCCGACCGTGGTCGCGTTGATCAAAATATTCAATTGGCCGCGTAGCGGGTCGGTATAGTTCATTCCTTGTCTGAGGATCTCATAGCCTTCCCTGTATGTATCCGCTATCACGTCAGGGCTTAGGTTTGCTTCGACGGCATTTATCCGTATAAAGGCTACCAGGATATTGATCAAGCCTGCGCCGATGCCGGTTATCATATAATAAGTAAGGAATCTTTTGGGGCCCCATACGGCTTCGAGTGTACGCCCGAACATATACACGGCAAACATGTTAAAGAATAGATGACTGAGTGAACCGTGCATAAACATGTACGTTATCATCTGGTAAAGACGGAACCCGCCGGAGGCCGGATAGTGCAATCCCAGCATGTTCGTCAGGTCTAATTTTGTCATTATAACGGTAGCAAGCCAAAAAAGAGTATTGATGATAATCAGGTTTTTGGTTACTGCCGGAATGCTGAAAAGAGGGTTGAAACTACGTTGATTCATTCTTGTAATTATTATTGTCAGGCGGCAAAAATACAAAAAAATAGCATCATTCGGCCTTTTTATGTTGAAAAACATGTGTTTCGTACAAAAAAAATGCAAAAAGATTGCATGGTTACGAAAATAAGTTTACCTTTACCGCCGAAAATAGGGATGTAAGAAAGTATTTTCACATATTATATATGTTTACTAATTAAATTTTATTTTCTATGAACAAGACAGAGTTTATTGGTGCAGTTGCTGAAAAGGCAGGACTCTCCAAGGTAGATGCAAAAAAAGCAGTAGATGCTTTTATCAGAACAGTTGAAAGCACAGTAGGGCAAGGCGAGAAAGTTTCTTTGTTGGGTTTCGGTTCTTTCTCCGTAACTGATAAGGCTGCTCGTAAGGGTGTTAATCCGAAAACAAAAGAATCAATTAACATTCCGGCGCGTAGAGTTGTCAAATTTAAAGTCGGTGCAGATTTGGCGAAAGTTGTAGGATGAAAAAACGTACAACTTGAAAAAGAGAACTTGCATGCAAGTTCTCTTTTTTTGTTCGATCAGGAACGTACGGCCGGAGTGGCGTACGAGGTTGCATGAAGTAAATTTGATTCGGTAATTTGAAATAATATGAAAAAGGCAGGCTTTATAAAGATATTTTCATGTATGACGGTATTATCATTTGCCGTCTTTACACTTGTGTCATGCGATGATAAACGGGAACCGGGGGTTGTTCATGCGAATCAGCCATGCATGAAGTTGTACTATGATAAACCCGCGACGGAATGGATGACCTCCGCTTTGCCCATAGGAAACGGCGAACTGGGGGCTATGTTTTTCGGAACGGTTGATAAAGAACGGATTCAGTTTAATGAAAAAACGCTATGGTCCGGAAGCCCGGACAAAAGAGGCTCGTACCGGAATTTCGGAGATGTATATTTGGCGTTTCCCGGCCATAACTCATATACAAATTACAGCAGGGAACTGAATATTGATGATGCGACAGGACGGGTGATCTATAAAACGGATGATATTCAATATACGCGTGAATATTTTGCAAGTTATCCCGATAAGGTAATCGTGATGCGTATCAGTGCGCCGGACAAAAGGCAGGCGCTTGATTTTTTCGTGAACCTTGCCGATGCTAACGACGGCGCTACGGTTGTTACCGAAGACGGAATCATCATAAAAGGCGAGCTTGATTTGATTTCGTATGAAGCCCAGTTGCGTATCCTGAATAAAGGCGGTCTGCTAACCCCGGAAAAAGAACAGATAGCGGTTCATGATGCGTATGAGGCGCTTATCCTGTTGACTGCCGGCACGAATTATGATATATCCGCTAATGATTATACCGGAGAAACGGCCGAACAGTTGCACGAAAGGCTGTCGAAACGTATTGCCGATGCGTCTGCAAAGACGTATGACGAACTGAAGACGAATCATTTGAATGATTATCGCTCGAAATATGGCCGGGTGAAACTGGATTTGGGCGTGCCGATGCCTGACATGACGACCGATGCATTAGTGCGTTCCGGTCGCGAAAATTCATACCTCGATATTTTGTACTTTCAGTACGGGCGTTACCTGATGCTGGCTTCCTCGAGGGGAATGAATCTTCCGAATAACCTTCAGGGTATATGGAACGACAGTAATACCCCGGCCTGGCAATCGGATATTCATACGAATATAAATATCCAGATGAATTACTGGCCGGCGGAGAATACGAATCTTTCGGAGTGTCATCTGCCTTTTCTGAATTATGTAGCTACGGAGGCGCTGCGCGAGAACGGGTCGTTCCGGCAAGTGGCGGCAAAAGAAAACCTTCGGGGTTGGGCCGTACGTACCCAAAGCACAATCTTCGGCCATACGGACTGGAATATCAATCGTCCGGCCAATGCCTGGTATTGCATGCATTTGTGGCAGCATTACGCTTATACGAATGATGTTGACTTCCTGCGCGAAAAGGCGTTTCCGGTTTTGAAGAGCGCTTGTGAATATTGGTTTGACCGCCTGAAAGAGGATGAAAACGGGAGGCTCGTTGCGCCTGACGAATGGTCGCCCGAACAAGGCCCGTGGGAGGACGGGACGGCTTATGCCCGGCAACTTATATGGGAGCTGTTTGACAACACGCTGTCCGCTGCGAAGATAATAAATGCGGATGCTTCGTTTGTGGCCGAACTGACGGAGAAAATTGAAAAGTCGGATTGCGGACTGGAAATCGGAACATGGGGGCAGATAAAGGAATGGAAACAGGATTCCGGTAATCTGGATACGCTCGGGAACAGACACCGTCATTTGTCTCAATTGATTGCGCTGTATCCGGGTAACCAAATCTCTTATCTTCGGGATAAATCGTTTGCCGATGCGGCTAAAAAGACGCTGGAGTCTCGCGGCGATGAGGGTACGGGTTGGAGCCGTGCATGGAAAATCGCATGTTGGGCGCGTCTTTTTGATGGCGACCGCGCTCATAAGTTATTGAAACAGGCGCTTAATTATACCGAAATGACGTCGCTTAGCATGGAAAGTCAGTATGGCGGCGTTTATGCAAATCTGCTGGATGCGCATCCGCCATTCCAGATCGACGGGAACTTTGGCGCGACGGCGGGAATTGCGGAGATGCTTGTGCAAAGTAATCCGGGCTTTATTCATTTGCTGCCGGCATTGCCCTCCGCATGGCCGACAGGCAGCTTCGAGGGATTGAAAACCGTCGGGAGCTTTACCCTGAACCTCAGCTGGGCGAATGGCCGGCCGGTCGACTGCTCGATTCTGTCGGGCGCAGGCAATATATGCAGCCTGTACGATGCTTCCGGGCAAATAGACCGTGTAATCGACGAATCGGGAAATCCTGTTCATTTTGATAAGACGGAAGAAGGCGTCATCAGTTTTGCAACGGTAAAAGGCGGGGAGTATCGCCTGTCTTTTCATTAGGCGTCGGAGCTTTCATTTTTTATCTGTTTCATATACTCCAGAGGCGTAATGCCGGTTATCTTTTTGAATATCCTGAAAAACGACGATCTGGAATTGAATCCGCACTGTTCGGACAAGGCGATGAAGGTATATTTCTCAAACTCGCGGTTTTTGATTTTATTCTTAAATTCCTCTACCCTGTAGCCGTTTATAAAGTCGGCAAAACTTTGCTTTATGGATTCCCTGAAGATTTGCGACAATTCTTTCGAGGTGCATTTCAGTTCCGCCGTCAGGTAGGACATCTTTAATTCGGGGTCGAGGTAAGGCTTCTTTTCATCCATTAATTTCAGTAGCATCCGATGCTGGGAGCGATAGTCTTTGGCGAGGGATGACGGTTCTTCTTTCTGAATTTTTCTTTTTGCCGCGTTCTTTCGTTTTTTGAAGACGCCGGGTTTCTTCCACAACCCGATGCAGATAAGGCATAAAATGAGTACGGGTATGATCCGGACGAATATGCTCCATGCCTGTTTCACGGTGATCGCAATATGTTTTTCCGATTCGGGATAGCCCGACAGGCGGACCCGGAAGGTATATTTCCCGGGAGCTATGTCTCCGTAATACGCCGATGTGTGGCCTCTGTCCAGCAGAATCCATTCCCTGTCGTAGCCTTCGAGCATGACTTCGAAAATGTTGTCGTTGGGATAGAGATAGTTTAATGCGACAAAATCAAAGCCGAAGGAATTTTGAAACCGCGACAGCCTGATGCCGTTGCTCCGGTTTACGGATTTGGAAGCAGGCTCTGCCGTCGACTGCATCATTTTCCCGTTGACATAAAAGTTTGTGAAATGAACGGGAGGCGCCGGCGTGACTTTGTTCACCTGTTCAATGCTGCACGAGACCAGTCCGTTTTCGTTCCCCCACCATAACCGGTTGCTCTTATGCTCGTAATAGCACGCTCCGGGATTGAACATGAGGCCCGGCAACCCGTCCGAAATCCAGTAAAAGAAATGTGTATTGTCCGTAAACGTGCATCGCGCCAGTCCCTTGTGCGTTGCCACCCAGAAATATCCCAGTTCGTCTTCGATGATGCCGGTGACGGCATTGTCCGGCAACAGGTCATTTGCCGTATAATGCTCATAATGCGTCAGTTCATTGTTTATCCGGTAAAGGCCGTCCGTTTCCGTGCATAGCCAGATACAGGAATTGCGATCTTCGTACAGGTGCGTAATCTTGCGGTTGTAGATGGAAGGCGGCAGGATTTCGACCTTTTTGAACGTTGCGGAATCCGGATCGTAATAACAGACCCCCTTTTTGGTTCCGACCCATATCCGCCCTTTCGAATCTTTCAGGATAGAGTGGGCGAGGTTTTCGATTAAGGAGGAGTTTCCGGTTGAATACCGGGTAAACGCTCCATCCGCGAAAACCTTGATAACGCCTTTAAACGTCGCGATCCAGATATTCCCGTCATCGCCGGTAAAATCATAAAAGCCTCCCGAATTAAAAAGCGGATCATCATTAAATTCCTTTACGGATAGCCGCTCCGGATCAAATTATCTGGAAAACGGTAATTCTACCGGCACAAGGGATATTTATCTCTATCGCTTGGCCGAAACTTATTTGATTGCCGCCGAAGCGTACGTGAAAAAAGGCGACAATGCGAACGCTTTGTTCTATTTGAACAAAGTACGGCAAAGAGCGGAAAAAGCGCCGGGCAGTCTGGTCAAATCAGAGGGTTCGACGGTGACGATCGACGATATTCTCGACGAGCGGGCTATCGAACTGTTCGGTGAAGCGCCTCGCTGGAACGACTTGCAAAGAACCGGGAAACTGAACGAACGGGTACTGAAATACAATTGGGATGTAACCCATATTACAGGCGGTATCCCTGCTCAACTGACGGAAGGCTCGACACAGTTCTACCTGCGCCCTGTTCCGCTCCAGTGGCTCAACTCCCTTTCCAACGGACAGGAACTGGGCAATAATCCCGGATGGTAACGGACAGTAACAGTTATGCTGGAATATTTCATTTAGCAGAAAACCTGATGACACCTGCGCCGGACGATACGACGGCGCAGGTCGTGAACCGGGACCGGCTTACACGAAAAAAGAAAGTGCGCTTGGTAAACTTGAATATTTCACGTAAGTTTGCAATCGTAAGAGCTTTTTGCAGCAATGACTCCGGTCAGAAAATTACCCGCAGGGAGGGGATTTATAAATGCAATTCTTCGCGCAAAAGAGGTTTTCAATCACACAATAAATAAAAACGACATGAACAGGATTCTTTACATTTTAGTATTTATAGCGTGCGGCATGTCCGTATGTGCTGATGAAGTTGCCATCGCTTCGCCCGACGGCAAGTATCAGATGAAGGTTTACGACCGCGACGGGAAGGCTTATTTTTCCGTCGACTATGAGGGCATACCCATTATCCTGGAATCCCGCTTAGGCATCAACGGAAATGGTGAATGGGCGGACAACCTGCGCGTGGGCGAATCGGTTGCCACGTCGGCGGATACGCTCTGGAAACCTGTCTACGGCGAGCGGAGCATTATTCGCGACCGTTACAGTCAATGCGAAATCACGCTGGCGGACGCTGATAATCCCCGTCGCCGCCTCCGGCTGATCGTTCGCGCATACAACGAAGGCGTGGCTTTCCGCTACTTCTTTCCGGGCAACGAATACTTGCATATCACCCGTGAATATACGCAATATACCCTGCCGGAAGGGACGAAAGCATGGCATACCGCGCGGGCGCAGTCCGTATACGAACTGTTGCCCCTGCATGACTGGCCGGACGAAAGCGAACGTCCGCTGCTGCTCGAATTGCCCCAGGGACTGCACGTGCTGCTGACCGAGGCCGGAGTAGTCGATTACGTGCGTACCAAGTTCGTGCTGGATGCGGGGAAACCCAATACGGTCACCGGAGCCATGTATGGCGATGTCGACGATATTGCTCCGTATCAGACTCCCTGGCGGGTGATTATGGCTGCCGCCAAACCCGGCCGGCTGATCGAAAACAACGACCTGCTGCTTAATCTCAATCCTCCCTGCGAAATTGAAAACACGTGGTGGATACGTCCCGGGAAAGTCATGCGCGAGGTGACGCTGACTACCGAAGGCGGCCGGGCGCTGGTCGATTTCGCCGTCAGGCGCAACCTGCAGTACATCCATTTCGACGCCGGATGGTACGGCCCGGAAGGGAGCAAAAGCTCCGATGCAACGGTCGTCACCATTGACCCTGCGCGCGGCAAAGATCCCGATGCGCTCAACCTGAAGGAGGTCATCGAATATGCCCGGAAGCACGACGTCGGCGTCATCCTGTACGTAAACCAGCGCGCCCTGTACAGGCAACTGGACGAGATTCTGCCGTTGTTCAGAAGCTGGGGCGTGGCAGGCGTCAAGTTCGGGTTCGTGCAGGTCGGCTCGCAGTTCTGGACCGCCTGGATGCACGGGGCGGTGAGGAAATGCGCCGAATACGGCCTGATGGTGGATATTCATGACGAATACCGCCCGACGGGATTCAGCCGCACTTACCCGAACCTGATGACGCAGGAAGGCGTCTACGGCAATGAAGAGTTTCCCGACGCCACCAACAACGTCACCCTGCCTTTCACGCGCTTCACGCAAGGCCCGGCCGACTATACGATCTGCTATTACCGCCGGAAATGGGACGAAGATACCCGGCCCGATACCGCCCACGGCCTCGTCAACGCCCGGTTGCTGAAGACGACTGCGGCGCACCAGCTGGCCATAGCGGTAGTGTATTACAGCCCGCTGCAGTTCATGTACTGGTACGATAAGCCCTCCGAAATCCGGGACGAACCGGAACTGGAGTTTTTCGACCGCGTGCCGACGGTCTGGGACGATACCAAAGTCCTGCACGGCGCCCCCGGCCGGTACGTCACAATCGCCCGCCGCAGCGGTGACGACTGGTTTGTAGGCGCAATGACCAACAACGACGGCCGCAAGCTGAACATTCCGCTGGACTTCCTCACGGAAGGGAAGACGTACGTCGCTCATATCTATTATGACGATCCCAAGTCGAAAGTTCGCACAAAGGTAAGCGTCAAAACGCAGACGGTTACCGGCAAATCCGTCCTCGAAGCCGTCATGTCTCCATCCGGCGGGCAGGCGATATGGATCGAAGCGCAATAATTCGGGAATAAAAAGTAAATAACATGGATTGTATGAATATAATCGGAATCAGATTCCTTCCGTCCCTGTTTGGGACGGTCGCAATCCAGCCAGATTCCCTCCGTCCCTGTTTGGGACGGTCACAATCCGGCCAGATTCCCTCCGTCATCAATGATGACGGTCGCAATCCAGCCAGATTCTCTCCGTCATCAATGATGACGGTCGCAATCCAGCCAGATTCCCTCCGTCATCATTGAAGACGGTCGCAATCCGGGCGGGATTCTGTTAAAAGAACCGGAGGCTGTCCGCCAAAATGGGGGACAGCCTCCGGATTTGAAGCATGACAGGGTTGCTTTTAAAACAGACGGTCTTTGTCGTTGAACAGTTTTTTGTCATTTATTCGGACTACTTTGCCGAACTTCTTCAGCTCGTCGTTCGGGATAAACTTCGGATCGCCCATTATGCCTATCACAAGCGGCTTGCCTTTCAGGTTTTCCGCGTAAAACTTAACGATATCGTCGAAGGTAAGCGTCTCCGTTTCAGGCACGTTTTCCGTCGACGGATCGGCCGTGTACCCGGCCCTTTTTACGCGCTCGATATACATTGCCTTGTTGCGGAAAGACGGCGACGTGGTCTGATAATACTCGCGCAGGAAGCTCTTGATGTTATTTATCCGGTCCCCGTTTTCAGGCATGTTGCGGACTAAATCGACGAACACGTTCAGGGCCTCGACAGCCTTGTCGTTTTGCGTCGTAAGCTCCCCGCGGAAGTAGCTCCTGCTTCCGGGCAACAGGGGGGTGATAAACCTTCCCGCGGCGTGGTAGGCCATCGAGCGCTTTTCGCGTATTTCCGAAATAACAAGCCCGTTGAAGCTTCCGGAGAAATACTGCAGGAAGGCGTCGTAAAGCACATCATCCTTCCTGTCGTATCCGGCGGCAGGCGCGTAGAAATAGATATGCGCCTGTTCCGCGTCGGAATTGGGCAGGAAATATACGACATTCTCGTTCACATTCGCGACTTCCCTGTCTTTCGGCGAATCGGACGGTATCTCCTGCGCTACCAGAGGCAGGTTCTGGCTCAGGACGGCATACGCATCATCGAACGACAGCGTTCCCGTATAAAATATTTCAGCCTCGTAATTCGCGGCGCGGTTGATGTCGCCCGTAAGTTCGGCAATCTGCAGGTTTATGATTTCCTGATCCGTAAGATCATCAATATAGCTCGATTTATCCCCGTACGTGATGTACTCGCTCAGCGCAGCCGAAAGATTCTGCACATTATCCCTCTGGTTCATGCGTCCGATAATCAGGGCGCTCTTGATCTGATCCAGCTGCTTGTCATCAAGGTCAGGCATCAGTATCTGACGCATCAGGAGCTGGCATGCTTCGGGCAGCGTCTCCTCATATCCGTACATGGAGACATACATGTAATTATCGTCGGACGATATGCGGCACAGCGTATTCAGCTTGCTGTACGCCTCCTTCAGCTCGTACGGCTTCATGCTCCCCATGATTCCGGCGCTGTTCATCAGCATCGTGGCCACGCCGAGCTTCGGGAACTTGCGTTCGCCCACGCCATAGCGTATCGTCAGGCTATAGACGTTGTTTTCCGGATTCTGCGTATAAAACAGCGTCGAACGGTCATTAATCCGTTTCGCCTGCACCTCGTCGAAGTCAAGAATCCGTCCCTCAACCTTCTTAACCGGCATGCTTTTCAGCTGGGTGGCGTACAGGGATTCCCGCCCTTCCGGCTTGTCAATCGGCCGGTAGCCCGGCTTCTTAATCTTTTCCCCTTTTGCAGGCTTGCCCTTTTCCATATACAAGGCAAGGTAATTATTGCCGAGATACTGCCTGGCAACATCCTTCACCCTGTCAATCGTCACAGCCGCCACCTCCTCCTTGTAATTGAGCACGCGATTCATGTCCATGTTGCAGAAGAAGGCATTCATGATTGCCTCGGCCTTGCCGGCGTTCGATTCCATCATAAGGTCGTAGTCGCGGCACATATTCAGCTTTATGGATTCAATCAGCCAGTCCTCAATATCGCCTTTAGCAACCTTTTCCACGGCATTCAGGATTTTCCTTTCCGCCGACCGGCTTGATTCGAACCGGCGCTGATTCGCATCAAACGACGGCACGACCGAAATAAGGCTCCGCCCCTGCTCCCTGAACGCCAAAGGCGAAGCTCCTGCGCTCAAAAGGTCTCCCTCAACCAGGCTTTTGTCGAGAATGCCGGTCGAGCTGCCGTTCGAAATCAGCGACAGGGCTATTTCCAGCGGAATCTCGTCGGGATGACCGGCCTTCACGCCTTTATAGACAAGAGCCACCGAGGGATAATCGCCGACCTTCTTCGTATACTGTTTCCTGCCGCTTATATCGAGGTCGGGATACGTCTTCCGTTCCGGCGTATCCTTCGCCGCGAGGCGTCCGAACGTAGCGCTGATGCGTCCCGATATTTCCTCCGCCTTGATGTTGCCAACCAGGACAAGCGCCATATTTCCCGGCACATACCAGTCTTCATAGAACTGGATAAGCTTGCCCAGGCGCGGATTCTTCAGGTGCTCCCCGAGGCCTATCACGGAACGGGCGTACGGATGGCCTTCAAATGCCTTTGAAAGGACAAATTCACTCTGCGCCCTCATCGGATTATCTCTCGAAAGGTTATATTCCTCATAAACGGTCTCAAGCTCCGGCTGAAACGCCCGGAACACAGGGTTTATGAAACGTTCCGAAGATATTTCGAGCCACTTGTTTATCTGGTATGCCGGAAAAAAGTTATAATAGAGCGTGTAGTCATAACTCGTGCCGGCATTCGAGCCTTTCGCCCCGATGGCTTCGAGCAGATTGGAATACTCCGTCGAGAGGCTTGTCTGCGACTGTTTGACCGTCAAATCATTTATCTCCTTGCCGATAGCCGCCTTTTTCGCAGGGTCCGTCTCTTCGGCCATCCGGTCATATCCGGCGATAATCTCCCTGTAAAGCGGCTCTTCGACATTCCAGTCCAGCGAGCCAATCTTGTCCGTGCCTTTAAACATCACGTGCTCCAGGTAATGCGCCAGGCCGGTATATTCCGAAGGGTCGTTCGCCGAGCCGGTGCGGACACAGACCGAGCCGTACACGTCCGTCTGGCTTTCGTCCTCCCATATATATATCTGCATGCCGTTCCTGAGCGTAAACGATTTAAGCCCCTGTCCGATACCGGGCAGGCTTATTGCCAAAAACAGCAGAACTGTAAAGAATTTTATTCGTTTCATCTTCCTATAAATTTTAATTATTCAGGAAAAAAGGGCAGCTGTTATGACAAAGCCGCCCTTTTATTATACTCCGTTATTTCTTTTCCAGAACCGTAATATAAAACCCAAAATCCCCGACGCTCACGTGAGCGGCCCACGGCTCGAAGGTGATGTTGCCCTCATCGTCGTAAGAGGCAATTGCCACATCTGCATATCCCGCGGGTTCACCGTCCTCAATGACAAGCCCCCACATAAAAGTATTGCCATAAGAGCTATGGATATAAATGACTTCCGTCGGGGCGATGGATATTGTCTTTTTCTCAAAATCGACAAGCCCTTCAATCGTCCGTTCTCCGCCCCAGACATTCGAGATACTTACCCTGTTATACGAAGTCCCACGCTGTGCAATCGTGATCTCGTAAACGTCGCCCTCCTGTTCACCGGTATCAAAGTCAATATCTGCCGCATTATATTTCCCGAAAAGATACGTATCCTCAAATACGGGAGCAACAGCCGTCGTCAGACTTACAGCATCACTGTACGCAACGCCGTTGTTCTTCGTCCGGGCATAAGCCTTAACGTAGTACTTCGTCTCGGAAGCAAGCGACAGTGTCGCCTTTATGCTTGCGCCGGAGATTTCATCGACCGCCAAGGCACTCATGGGAACGAACGATTCGTTTAACGAATAAATGAATCCGGCCTCAATGACCTCATCCCCCGCATTGCTCCATGACGCGGAGACATCGGCGCTTTCGTACGTGATATTTCCCGCAGAGGGAATCGTCACGGCAGGCAATTTGGAAGCGTCGCCGGCATTTGCCGCATCAATATCGTCTTTTATCAAATCTTCACTGCAGGCCGACAATGCCATCATCGCAGCGATAAACACAAATTTTATATTTGTTTTCATAGTCATTTCGTTTTTAATAATTAAGGATTCTGTTCGTCACTGGAAATCTGTTTGTTTTCCTGCATTTCGCCCATAGGAATCTGACACGTCCATCTCACATCCTGAGCCGGCACCACATGCTTGTATCCGGTCGTATGATTACTGCCTTCATAATTCCGGTCAACTCCTTTATTCAGCCTTTTCAGGTCAAAATATCCGAAACCCTCTCCCCAGAGTTCAATACGGCGCTGCAGGTAGATGTCTTCAACCGTCGCACTCGTCCTGTTCCAGCCCGGGTCGCGATTGGCCATCAGCTTTTTCAAGGCATTGGCGGCATCCGCTTCACGTCCGAGATGAGCATAAGCCTCGGCCTCGATGAGCACCATTTCCGCCGCACGCATATAGACATAATCCATCGTCCAGTCGCCCTTATCGCCGAATTTCGACGAAGCGTACGGCCTTCGTGCCGCAGTAGTCGGTGCGGAAGCGCTTCCGTCGGGGCCATTAAAAAGCGCCTTGCGATAATCGCTGGACGGAATCTGACTGTACAGGCGTGCATCTATGCCGCGCGTAGAATATCCGAGTCCCGCATAACCCGGAGCTATATCGGATATGTGCGAGAAGAACGACGCGTACGCAGTCTGCGTCTCCGTACTGTGATCAAATCCCCACATCCATTCCCCGTTCTCAATGTCCATAAACCCGTCATGCAAACCGCTTTCGCCCATTATACTATAACGGCCATGAGCTTTTCCGGCCGCCTCAGCCGCCTTTGCCCATTGCTGACTCAGCAGGTAATACCGTGCCAGCAAGCCGTTCGCCACGTCTACATTAATAAATATTTTAGCGGGACGGACGTATCCGCCTTCAAGATATTTAACAGCATTCGTCAAGTCGCTTTCGATCTGCGCATAGACATCCGCCACCGTATTGCGTCCCTTCCGCCTGGTCTGTTCATCTTCGCTCAATCCGTCAACATCACAGTAGAGCAAGGGGATGCCCGGCGCCGCAAGATTCGGCAGTCCGTCTTCCCCGGTCGGGTTCTGGAATATCTGAATCAGGTAGTAATACGCCATGCCTCGTACTGCATATCCCTGCCCCAGAAGACCCTTGCTGGATGCCGACGCAGGTTCTTCGGGAAAGAATCCGATAATCTCATTTGCCTTCGCTATCATGGTATAAAAAACTCGCCAGTCCATGTTCGTACGACGGTAGTTATACATGCGGTTAATCATATCATAATCATTATTAAACCAGTGTATGCTCATCATAACAATATCTTCGCACATCATATCTTTGGAATGAAGAACCGACATGTATGAAAAATCATCATGATCCCCGCCGCCGCCTATATTATAAGCCACCATAAAGGCCCATACGCCACTCAGGTATGCATTCAGCGATTCGGGGTCTTCCGCCGCAAGTTCCGAAGCCCTTTCGGAATCCAGGTATGCCGTGTCGACGGCGTCCAGATAATCATCCGAGCATGATGTAATCATGATCATGCCGGCCAAAACTGCAATCAAAAATCTATTTATTTTCATAATATTCATCGTTTAGTTGTTAAACATGTTAGAAAGA
>JAISEJ010000143.1 GCA_031264155.1 Tannerella sp.
GGTGGCGCCCGACATGACGTCTATGCCGTATTTCTTCGTATTCCGGTAAGCGCCCCATCCTATTGCGCCAAGAATGGGTATGGTCGCCAGATTTTTCAGGGCTTCGCGCCGCGAAGTATTTTCGTGCAGCGTTAATTGTTCCGGCACGCGCGCTGCATCTTCGGCCCGAATCTTTTTCCGCTTATACAATCGGGTTGTCAGCCCGCTCAGTCCGTATCCGTTTTCCTTATTTACGAACAGGAATACCAGAACAAGAGCTTCTATCAGCAGTTTGTTGATAATAAAAACGCTGCCTTCGGTCGAATTCAATAATGAAATTCCAAACGCGGGATAAGCAAGATAGTATAACGTAAGCAAAAACGCTCCGGCAATGGATGCCAATTTGCCGAACAAGCCGAACGACAGGGATAATCCAATGAGGATTAAACCGGCGATATTCAGGAAATCGACAATTTCCAGACGCCCCTGCGACGCGGCCAGCCAATGGAAAAAACCTGATAAAAAACCCTGTGCACCGGCTAAGTATCCTTCGGACGTCCAGCCGTCTGCAAACAGTTTTACGCATCCTTCATAAAGGAAATGCCAACCGATGGCCATTCTGATAACTGTGATGATGATTTTCATATTTCAATACATTAATATATTTACTTCTCGAAATGCAAAGCTATAACAACACGCTGTCTTGTTTTGAGTCACTTCCAAATTACTTTTCCGCTGCCTTTGAGGAAAGATATTTCCCGTTTTTCCAGATTATATTTTATTTTTCCAACCGAATCAATGGAGTCCATAAATACGGAAAAGTGTTTGGTTACTATATAGCCGGCAACGATCAACTCTCCCTTAGCCGGTAGCTTGGGGACAGGATGGCGTGTCAATGCCCGTTTGCCAAATTCTTCTTTCTGCCTTTCCTGTTCGGGCGTAATCCGTCCCCAGTGACTTCGCGTACCTACATTCTCCAGTTCCAGATATTCTGCTTGCTTTTGCAGCGTCCTTGCTGCTTCAACGAACTTTCGCGAATGGGTCACAGGAACCCGAATATCTGTTTCTCCATGCACAATATACGCAGGGGTTAACAGATTTCCAACAGTAGCGATGCCGCTTCTTGAACGGTATGCTTCGCTGTTCTGCCGGGGTGTATCGCCTATCCAGACAATCATTTCATCCCGAAATTCGCCGATTTCGTCATTTTCATACCATTCGGCATAATCGCTAATTCCGCAGGATATATGGGCGCTGCAAAACAGATCCGGGAATTTGCCGATAATCGCAAAACCGTTTCCTCCACCCCCACTCCCACCGGAATAGTAGACCTGTTCGGGATCAGACACATATTCCCGATAATGCTCGATTAAATAGAGGTATGCATCGTAAAAATCATATAATTCCAGACCGTTACAATCCGGATTGCCCGTAGAATATTCCCGTCCGCGCATATCTACCTGTACGGCAAGAAAATCAGGGTATGGACTTGACGCATCCTTCGCGGGAGGCATCACCGACTGATGCCATCCGTGGGACAGCAGCAATATCGGCGAAGGCTTGTCCGGTTTGTATACAACTATTGCAAACTCGACATCTTCGGTGACAGTTGATTGGATTCGGATAAAATCGACTTTTTCCGATTTGAAAAACGTGATTCCGCCTGCGTCAAATTTGACGTCCTCAAAAAGGGAATCGACATGTACCTGAGCAAATGAACCGGCAGAACCGAGAATCATAAACAAAACAATAAGCGATCGAAGCATATAAATAATGATTACAGTTAATAATATTCAGCATCAGATTTCCTAACCATAGTTCATGCAAATATAGTTGTTTTATAGAATATCCTATCATGCCGTGCCATTATATTTCATGCGGCACGGTATTGTGAGATGCCCTGTACCGGGGGCAACCCGCTTTCGGGTTAGAGAGCGACCCGATTATTGGCAAAATAATCTCACAATTTTAGGCCGCGCGCGGTATAAAAAATCTGTTATTCTATTTTTAAGTAATGTGTAAAAAATAAGATGGCAATTCTATTATATAAGAAGCCTTTCAGGTACACTGTCTGATTTTGACGCTCCGAACCGGTTTTGCCAAAACTTGTATTCAAGTTTTCATAAATCCGACTGATTTTACCTTTTGGGCTGCTGCCCAAAGCATTTTTCTGGTTGATTTTATCCTTTGGGCAAGTGCCCAAAGCATTTTTCCGATTGATTTTGTCCTTCGGGCAAGTGCCCAAAGCATTTTTCCGGTTGATTTTGTCCTTCGGGCAGATGCCCAAAGCATTTTTCAAACTTGTTTTTGCCATTTTATTTTTCACACGTTACTAAAAATAAAAGAGGCTTACTTTTTATCGTAAACCTCTATTTATTCTTTTTGCAAAAACCTGCCTCAAAATCTTGCAAACACCCCTGCATTAAGTATGCCTCTATAACCGAATCCAAGCTCCACAAAAGCCCCTGCGTTTCTTCCGTAGCGTAATCCGACAGGCGTTATCTGAAACGCAGTGTAAGGATTCATATTGGAATCATTCTTGTTTTTATCGCTGTTATCCTTATATTTAAGATGATAAAAGGTTTCGCCGATACCGGCCAGGCCATACATATTAAAATTCCCCTTAGAGAGATAGGTTAATTCGGCCTCGACTGCAAACGTATAATGGGTTTTGTAAAACTTGCCCGTTTCTTTCCCGTCGGAAACACCTTTCGATTTGGCATAGTCATACGCCGCAAATCCGCCTATCGCAAAAGTTTTGTTACATAGATATTTATATCCCAGATGTGCAGAGCCATAAGAGTTGTCGTCCTTCATTTCCAAACCTTTCGGCAGTAATGCAGACGAAACGATCATATCCGAAAAAGTATTCAGGATTTCATTTGTATTCCAGATACCAAGACCTGCTTCTATCGAATGTTTCTTTTGTTGCCCGTAAACATTCGCACCCATAAGCAATAAACATACAATTGCTAATAAATTCATTTTCATATATACAATCTTTTAATTAATATAATGTGATTCCCTACTCCCGGAAACAATTCCCATGCTTCGATTCGTATCAAAATTATCTTTGCAAAGATAAAATGGAAATATCAATTACACAAAACAGGAATGAAAAAGTATAACTCTTCCGAAAGATAATTTATTTATTATTTGGAAAACATACCTTTTCCCATTACATTTACCCGGTCTTTACCAACAGCATTACGTTTTTTTATAAGTGGCTGCCCAATGCCATGAAATATACGCCATATCCGCCTTGATGGAAGTGTATAATTTTTTAACGCCAACTGTATAATTTTTTGACACTTTGATAAGGAATCCCATACTTCAAATATTTGATATACAAAATACTTAATACTTAGGCACGGTTTTTGTTTTAAGAAAAGGTAATTATATAATTCTAAATAATAGATTAAAATGAACAGATGGTTGGACGTAAGATCCTTTTTCAGATCTTTAAGCAAGAACAGGTTTTATACCTTTATTAATGTGTTCGGCTTGTCGGTATCGCTGATGTTTGTGATACTGATAGCCGTATATACGGTACAGGAGTTGTCGATCGACGCCTTTCAGGAGAAAGGCGACCGGATTTATATCCTGACCAACGAAAACAGTCCAGGCAGCGCCTGGAAGCTGGGCGGACATCTGCCGGAACGGTATCCCGAGATAGAGAAAGTCTGCGCGGTGGTTAGTTCGCAGAAAAAGCTTCCGGTGGTGATTGACGACCGCAAAGTGAAAGCCGACCTGGCTTTTGCGGAAAACACCTTTTTCGACGTCTTTTCTTTCGAACTGGTCAGCGGGAACCGGCAACAGGCTATTGCCGCACAGAACGAGGCCGTCATTTCCGAATCATTCGCCCGCCGAGCTTTCCCGGACGCCGATCCCGTGGGGCAGACCATCCGGCTGTACGATTCCCTGTGGGTGACGGTAAACGGCGTGATGAAGGATATTCGAAATTCGGCTGTTCCCTACGCCGACATCCTGCTGCGAATCGAAAATGTGAATCATTATAACTCGGGACTTGCCTCCGATGAGTACAGCAATTACGGCGAAACCATACTCTACCTCCTGGAAAAGGAAGGAACCGACCTCCGTGCCAAAGAAGCCGATATGCTGGAATGGTTCAGGGAATTTGTATGGGTATATAAGGATGGACATTTCCAGCAGGCGACGCTTACGCCATTGCGGGAGATTTACTTCTCCGACCGGTATCCGATGTTCAAGGGCAGCTACAAAGGTTATACCGTGAATTTCGGCGACCGTTCGCTCGTGACCATCCTGATGTGGGTGGGGATACTGATTCTGCTCTTTGCCGTCATCAACTACATCAACCTGACCATGGCGCAGGCCGGCTTTCGTGCGAAGGAGATGGCTGCACGCCGGCTGCTGGGGTCGGGCCGCGGGGAGTTGTTCGTGCGCCTGATGATGGAGTCCACCCTGCTGTGCCTGATTTCGTTTGCCGCCGGACTGATGCTGGCTTTAGCGTTTGCGCCGTATGCCGGTAACCTGGTAGAGCGGACGCTGGCAATCTCCGAGGTCATCACGCCGCTCAGCGTGATCACGGCAGCCGGAGTCATCCTGCTGCTGGGCGTCGTTTCCGGTCTGCTGCCGGCGATCGTAATCTCGAACGCCAAGCCGATTGAAATTGTAAGGGGCACCCTGCAACGGAAGACGAAGATGGTGTTCAGCAAATGCTTTATCACGTTCCAGAATGTCGTTACCATTGTGATGATCGCCACGTCCGTTACGATGATTGCCCAGGTGGAACACATGACCAAGGCTCCGCTGGGGTATCATACGGAGAATCTTATCGACATCTCCCTGACGGACGGGGCTGCAAGCGGGAACGCAGCGCTCCTGCTTGCCGGCGAACTGGAACAGTTGCCCATGGTGAAACGAACAGGATTCAGTGCGGGAACGCCGTTTAACAGGGGAAATAATCATACCATGCGACAGGATGGCAAGAATATCAGCTTTCAGGAATTTATCTGCGACGATGTCTTTTTCGACATGATCGGGTGGCAGAAGTTGCGGGAAAACAATGTCTCCGGCGAAGCGTATTATCTGAACGAACGCGCCATGCTGGAGCTTGAACTTAAGGAAGACGCGCCGACATTCCCCTATTACGGGAGGGCCATACCGATAGCCGGCGTACTCCGGGATTTCCAGTTGTACAACATCACCTCTCCGCCTAATCCGGTGGTGGTAAGAGTCAGGAAAGCGGGAGAAATGAAAGAGTGGGAACGCTGGAACCTCATGGCCGAAGTCGAGGGCAATCCGGGGGCGGCGTACCGTGCCATAAAGGAGGTTTACGAACGCATCACCCGGAGTGAGTTCGACGGGAAATTTATCGACCAGCAGGTGGCTGCCTCCTTCGATGCCGAGCGGCGGATGTCGCGGCTGATGACGCTCTTCACCGCCATCGCCATCCTGATTTCCCTGCTGGGTCTGCTGGCCATGTCCACCTATTTCATCCGGCTGCGAATGAAGGAGGTTGCCATCCGCAAGGTATTCGGCTCCACCAGCTTCGAGGCGCTCCGGAAACTGGTAACGACGTTCCTGAGTTACGTACTGATTGCTTTCGTAATAGCTGCGCCCGTAACGTGGTACCTGACACAACAATGGCTATCGGGCTATTCGTACCGGATACCGCCCAGCCTCAGCCCGTGGATATTCGCCGCTGCCGGCGTATTCTGCCTGGCCGTATCGTTTGTGACCGTATTTTTCCAGAGCTATGCAGCCGCCAATGCCAACCCGACGAAAAATATCAAAAGCGAATAGATTTAAATTGACAGTTTCCTTCAACAGGCGGTAGATTTTGTTGTTTGTTAATACCTCGCTGTGCTATTGAATCTCTCATCGCCTTCGGGAGACGCCCCCCCCAAAAAAAAGTTGCGGGGACGTCTCCCGAAGATGGCGCGATGACGAAGAGATAAATTATACTTTACGTGGTTTAAAATTGTGAGATGAAAACAGGGTGGTGCTATAAAAAGTATGCTGCTATAAAAATTTGGCAATGAAGGAAAAAGCACTATCATTTGTAAAACGAAAATAGAGATTTTAAGTATCCTTAGAGACTTTCAAAGAGTTTCTTTAGACTTTCAGGGAATTCCTTTAGACCTTCTGGGAATTCCTTTAGACTTTCAGGGAATTCCTTTAGACCTTCTGGGAGTTCCTTTAGACTTTCAGGGAATTCCTTTAGACCTTCTGGGAGTTCCTTTAGACTTTCAGGGAATTCCTTTAGACCTTCAGGGAATTCCTTTAGACTTTCAGGGAATTCCTTTAGACCTTCAGGGAGTTCCTTTAGACTTTCAGGGAATTCCTTTAGACCTTCAGGGAGTTCCTTTAGACCTTCTGGGAATTCCTTTAGACCTTCTGGGAGTTCCTTTAGGCTTTCAGGGAATTCCTTTAGACCTTCTGGGAGTTCCTTTAGACTTTCAGGGAATTCCTTTAGACCTTCTGGGAGTTCCTTTAGACTTTCTGGGAGTTCCTTTAGACTTTCAAAAAGTTCCTTTTTAATCACCTCCGAAGATAGTAGCCCGAATCCGTTCCGGATTCAAGTATAATAACCTGAGTTTTGGATAAGCATAGTCCATCAGGACTTATATATCAATAGAAAACCGTATTAAAACATTCCCAAATGTCCGTCAGGGACATTCATAGATGAAACCTCGACGAGGTTTTCGTTGTGATTTGAATCGTTTTTCTATTGATATGTGTGCCCTGACGGGCAAACGGGCAGGGTACATGTGGGGCAGACACGCAGGTCTGCCTCCCGTCGGGCAAAATTGCTGAATAATCGTGTTTTTAAATGATGCTTATCCAAAACTCAGGTTATAATAAATAATTAACTGATGTTACGCAGTACTTTTTGTGTACTTCCGGTTGACGCCGGAAGGCGTCTGATTCGGATAATCCCGCGCAAGCTGCAGGCGCAGCCCGGGGCAGAGCGAACCTCTTTCCTCAACCCCGGAGCGGGTTGAACTGCTTCGCAGTTCGAGAAGGAGAGCGCCGTCCATGCCCCGAGCTGCGCCTGCGGCTGGCACGGGGTTATCCACCCTGGACGCCTTCCGGCGTCGACCTGTAATGTACATATATATATATCTTGCGTAATATCAATAATTAATTAAATCGTATAAAAAGAAATTAAATCCCCAACAATAGCGAGTGCAAAGTATAAAATAGCCAGAATTGGGGATTGTGAGAGGGATTGCAGCATATTAATTTTGCAGCGTGATTTTTAATAAATCCGTACTTTTTACAAAATATCAAACTTTTAAAAATTAAATTTTATGAAAACAAAAGTGTTTACTACATTATTATTCACCATGGTTATGGGAATAGTTTGTGCGCAGGACAACCTGCAACTTCGCATCGAAGGCATGCATTGCGGCGGATGCGCGGGACGAATTAAAAAGGCGCTTGCGGAGGTCAACAGTATATCCGACATTACTGTGGATTTGGAAAAGCGCACGATGGCTATGAACTACGATGCAGCGGAAGTTTCTCCCGAAAGCATAAAGGAAACGATTGCCGGCGTTGCCGAAAGGTATAAGCCGGCCGACTACGACCCGGAGGAAGTGATTACGAGGACGGCGGCGTTTAAGGCTGCTCAGATGAATTGCGGGAACTGTCTCGCTAAAATCAAAAAGAACCTGGGAACGATAAAAGGCGTCCTTGAAATCGACGGCGACGTCGAGAATAAATCGGTAACCGTTACTTATGATGCAAACAAAGTCAGTTCCGACGACATCAAAAGCAAGTTCGGGACGTTCGATTATACGGTATCGCGCTACTGGTCGAATGAGATTGTGAAATACGCTTTTTACAAAGCCGATAACGTTACGAAGGACAACGCTTCCGAGTTTGAAGAAAAACTGTCCGGGGAAGACGGCATACTGGACGTAACGGTAAATCCCAAAAGCAAAGACATAAGCGTTTCCTACAACACGAATGTCATAGACGAATCGGGACTGAAAGACTGCTTAGCAAAAAACAACTGCAATGTTAAATCCGCTAATTAGAAACGTATGAAAACAGGAATTTTTTCTTTCAGGAGATACGCGGGCTTACTGGTGTCCGCAGTTTTGTCTGTCGGCATTTCGCACGCCCAGTCCGTCATCAGGGGGCAAGTGATAGACAAGGAGACAAAAGAGCCGCTGGCGGGAGCGAACATTGTTATTAAACCGGCGGGTAACGGAACGGTAAGCGATGCTTCGGGCGATTTTTCCCTCGAAAGCAAGTCGGGCAAAAACGTCAAACTCGCAGTTTCGTACGTGGGATACAAGGTGCAGGAAGTCGCGGTGAACGATTTCTCCAAGCCCCTGGTTTTTGAAATGATTACGGAAACAGCCGAGCTGAACGATGTCGTAATCGTGGGCTACGGGACGTCTACGCGCGACAAGCTGACCGGCTCCATATCCACCGTCCACGGCGAAGTGATCGGGCAGGCGGCCATAACCAATATCCTGGAATCGCTGCAGGGGCGCGTCGCAGGCATGACGATTGATACCCAAAGCGGTATTCCGGGAGCGGAGACGACTATCCAAATCAGGGGGCTTAACACGTTCACGAAGAGCAACGGCAGCGGGTGCTGCATGAATAAGGAACTCACATACGCCGAGCCTCTCATCCTTGTCGACGGCGTTCCCATTCACTCTAAAAGCGTAAATGCTTTAGGGCTTGGCGCCGTGGGCGATATTAATCCTTTAAGCGCCCTGAATCCGGCGGACGTCGAAAGGCTCGAAATCCTGAAAGACGCCGACGCAACGGCCATTTACGGCTCAAGAGGCTCGAACGGAGTGATTTTGATAACGACTAAAAAGGGTATCTGAACAGGCTTAACCGGCAACAAAGTGAAAGCACATCCTGTCCCGACTGCAAATTGGTTTTGGATGTGCTTTCGTCTACTCACAATTAAAAACAAAATCATGGCAAATATCGCAATTATTTTTTACAAACAAAGGATTTGTATCTTTTTTTTTATGGCGCTGCTTTTTTTTCACAGCAAATTGAGCGCAGACACATTCCCCGAAGACCGCAGGGATAATAAAAACTTAAAAAATGAAGAGAACACGAGTTCCATTAGCAAAATAGAGGCAGACCGCTTGGAGACGATGCCGGGAGACAACGTCGTGGAAGCAATGAAAGGCAAGACCGCCGGCGTCGTCGTCAGCGAAAACGGAGACGGCGAAATGACGGTCGAGATACGCGGCGGCAATTCGCTGAACGGAAACAACCCGCCCCTGTTCGTCGTCGACGGCGTTCCGTTTCCGGCGCGCATCATCTCGGCGGCAAATGCGGCAGGATTCAAAAATCCGCTGACCGGAATCAAATCCGCCGATATTGAAACGATAGAAATACTGAAAGACGCCGACGCAACGGCTATTTACGGCGCCAAAGGAGCGAACGGCGTGGTCATCATAACGACAAAGAAAAGCAGCGAGAGCCGGATAAGGGTTGATGCCGACGTGAGCGCAGGCTTTTCGAAGGTGATGAAGAAGATTGATTTCCTCAGCACGGAGGAGTACCTCACCTTCCGCCAAAAGGCGCTCAATGCGGACGGGCTGACGCCCAATATGACAAACGCCTACGACATTCTCCTGTGGGGCAACGGGCATCACACGAACTGGCAAAAGGAACTGATGGGCAACGCGGCGGAGGTATATAACGGACAGTTGAATATAGCCGGGGGAAACGCCAATACCAAATTTTCGGTCGGGCTGGGGATGTATCAGACCGGCGTCACCCTGTTTGAAGATTCCGACGATAAGTTCCAGCGGCTCAACGGACGGTTAAGCATTCAGCACACTTCGCCGGACCAGCGTTTTTACCTGAACGGTTCCATCCTGTACTCTCACGTCACAACGGAAAACAAAGGATTTTCCACTCAGGTACGGGCGGGCGTCACCAATGCTCCGAATCAGCCCGTGTACGACGGCGACGGGGAGGTTTACTGGGTCCCCGACAATCCGGACTTTTCAAACCCGGCAAGATACCGTCATGCTTATGCGGAAAATAAAATCAGCAATTTCATCGGCAGCTTCTCCATGGGCTACAAGTTCGCGAATAACCTGGAGGCGAAAATCGACCTGGGGTACTCAAAGATATATAACGACGAATATGGGTATTACAGCAATAAATATCTTAATCCTTATGCCACGAGCCAGTACAGGGACAGGGCGTTTTTCGGAAATTCGTCTGCCGGCATTGTTTCCGCCGAGCCTCAGATAAACTATTCCGTCCTCGCCGGCGACGGGAGGCTGAGCGCTTTGCTGGGGGCTACCTGGCAGTCGCAAAACGACGTAAACATATATAGCGACCTTTGGGATTTCTCGTCGGAGATGCTGTTTCGCGACCCTTCGGCGGCGGCTGTCATTTATGACGTGACGGGGGGAAGCTCCGAATATAAGTACGCTTCGCTGTTCGGGCGGCTTTCGTACGACTGGAAAAGCAAATATATTTTTAACGGCGTCCTGCGGCGCGACGGCTCGTCACGATTCTATCGGAATCACCGTTTCGGCAATTTCTGGTCGCTGGGAACGGGGTGGATCTTTTCGAGGGAAAAGTTCTTCAACGTGCCGGCCGTTAACTACGGGAAGTTAAGAGCCAGCTACGGCTCGACCGGCAACGATAATGTGGGTAATTACATGTACCTGGAAACGTATACATCGACGACGTATCCTTACGAAGGCGCTTCGGGCCTGTATCCCGACCAGGTGGCGAATCCGGTTTTCAGCTGGGAAATTACGAAAAAGGCGGAGGCGGCGCTGGAGCTGGGGCTGTTCAAGAACAGGCTGCAAATAACGGCGGCGGCATACCTCAACCGTTCGAACAACCTGATTACCGCCTATCCGCTACCGAGCCAGACGGGGTTCAGTTCGTTGCGATCTAACCTGTCGGACGCCGTCATCCAAAACAAAGGCATCGAGATTGAACTGACGTCCACGAATCTGTCGGCTAAAGACTTTCACTGGACGACGTCTTTCAACGTGACGATTCCGCAGAACAGGCTGGTTTCTTATCCCGGCATAGAGTTTTCTTCTTACAGCAATACGTACCAGGTGGGGAAATCCCTGGAGATTACGAGGCTCTATCGGTTTACGGGGATAGACCGGGAAACGGGAATACCCACGGTCGAAGACGTCAACAGCGACGGAGCGATTGATTCCAACAGCGACAAGCAGTTTCTCAAAGACCAGGATTACGACCTTTACGGCGGGCTTCATAATTCGATCCGGTATAAGGGCTTTCAGCTCGACTTCATTTTCCAGTTTGCCGTGCAGCCGTACAAGCTGGGGTGGCTGAGTGAATATTTTTATCCGCTGGGGTATATAAACAGGAACGTGCCGAAGGAAATTGCCGACAACACGTGGACGCCCGACAATCCCGGCGGCAGGTATCCCGGACTGACGACGACCACGACGTCGAAGATTGGCTATGCTTACTACTATTATTATACGGAATCCGACGCCGTGTATTCCGACGCATCGTACGTGCGCCTGAAAAACATCTCGCTGACGTATACCTTGCCGGCGGGCGTGCTGAAAAAGATGCACATAAACGATTTGAAACTGTATGCGAAGGGGCAGAACCTGCTTACGTTTTCCGGTTATGACGGCTGGGATCCCGAAACGGCCAATTCCATACCTCCGGCCCAGACCGTTATTTTCGGCGCAAAAATATCATTCTAACTATAAACCATACTGCAACTATGAACAAGATATATAAATTTATGCTCCCGGCGCTGCTGGCTGCCTTATCAATGCCGTCGTGCGGCTATCTGACGGATATTGACATGCCGGTGGACAAGCTTACGAAGGAGACTCTGTTTACGGATTCCGCGACCGTGAATGCGGCCGTCGAAGGGTTGTATTCCAACAACCTTCTTCTCAACCCGGTTTATTACTACCTCCTGCCGTTCTACGCCTCGGCAATGGCTGACGACAGCTATCATAACGTGACGAGCTACGACGTGCTGAACCAGAACTCATATTCGCCGACGACGAGCTTCATCGCCAACCTGTGGGATTATCCGTATAAATCAATATACCAGAGCAACGCGCTGATTGAAGGCCTCGAAAATACGTCCGTCGTGACGGAGGCCGCGAAGATTCGGTACATCGCGCAGGCAAAGTACTTCAGGGCGTATTCCTATTTTGTGCTGGTGAACTTTTTCGGGGATGTGCCGCTGGTTTTGATGACCGACTATAAGGTGACGTCTTTGCAGGCAAGGGAGAATGTTTCCGCCATTTACGAACAGATTATACGGGATTTGAAGGATGCCGAAAGCGGCATCGACGGCAACAGTAATAATAAAATAACAAAGGCCGCTGCCGGCGCGCTGCTGGCGAGGGTTTACCTGTATGCCGAAAGGTGGGCGGAGGCGGAGGGCAAAGCGTCGGAAGTGATTGCGACGTCGGGCTGTGCGCTGGAAAGTCCGGATAACGTCTTTTTGCGGTCGAGCAGGGAAACGATATTCCGAATAACATCGAATTATGCTACGTATAACGGAAGGGTATACTGGGGGACGTTGTGCGCCAACAGGAGCTACAATTTCCTGCGGGACGAGCTGGTTCGCGCCTTTGAAGAAGGCGATTTGCGCCGGGAGAAGTGGATTATCGCAAGAAACAGCGCTTCCGCCGGCGATTACCATCAGTCTTACAAGTATAAACAGACGGCTAATCCTTCGGACGCTTCGCTTGCGGAGGATTACGTGGTTATGCGCCTGTCCGAACTGTATCTCATCCTGGCGGAGGCGCAGGCGCGACAGCAAAAGGCGGCGCAGGCAGTCGGGAACCTGAACGCCATCCGTACAAGGGCGGGATTGTCGGATTTGCCGTCAGGGCTGAACGAAGCGCAGATTCTCTCGGCCGTAGAGCGGGAGCGCCGCGCCGAGTTTTTCCTTGAAGATGCACATCGCTGGTGGGATCTCAAGCGCACCGGACGCATCGACGAAGCGCTGGGGCAGATAAGCAACAAAAGCTGGCGACCGCACAAAGCGCTGCTGCCGGTACCCGAGACCGAACTCGCCAACAATCCCAACCTGACGCCTAATCCCGGATATGGCGCTCTGGAGTGATGTATTCACATGCAGGTTGAATATATGACGTTCATTGACAATATAAATCCATCGCTATACGGTGTACGGAGTGAAATTACGTGTAAAGACGCGATGCATCGCGTCTTTACATCTTGCACGGTCGTGGAAAGTTTAAAGGAGATGTCATTTACATCTTGCACGGTCGTGGAAAGCTTAAAGGAGATGTCATTTACATTTGCCACGGCTGTGGAAAGCTTAAGGGAGATGTCATTTACATTTGCCACGGCTGTGGAAAGTTTAAAGGAGATGTCATTTACATTTGCCACG
>JAISEJ010000146.1 GCA_031264155.1 Tannerella sp.
TGACTGCGAGGTGTTTTCCAGTGAGAAAAAACGGCAAAATTCTTCGTATCCCAGCGAATGTATTTTGAACTCCATGTACCGTCCCGCCAGGAATGTAGCCAGTTCGCCCGACAGCATACTGGCATTGCTGCCGCTGCAAAATATGTCGCAGCAGTTTTCGGCCAGAAGACTTCGCAAAGCCTTTTCGAAATCCTTTATTTCCTGGATTTCATCAACGAACAGGTAGTTTTTCACGTCGGGTTTCAGCAGGCTTTTCACTTCCCGATAGAATATTTCGTCGTCCGTAATGTGCTGGTGCGGCTTCAGTTCCTTACTGATGTAAATGATGTTGGCGGACGGCGCGCTTTCCCTTATTTCCCTGATGATCTGGAAAAGGATATAGCTTTTCCCCACACGCCGCTGACCTGTAACGACCTTAATGATTTCTTTGTCAATGAAGGGTCTTATGCGCTCGGTGTAAACGGGACGCGGAATGAATGGTCTTGCCTTTAATATTTCGTCTATCATATTTGATATTTTCCCGCAAAGGTAATACTTTATCATTTACGATTGATGAAAATCATATCCGCCTGTGCGTAACTACTGTCTTTGCAGTTGAAAATTAAACAATTAACAGTAATATTATGAATATGCTTACCCCAGAGAAAATTACACAGATTTTCTGTGTGCCGAAGCAAAGCTCTGTCTCCATTCCGAGCATAATCCTGTTGTCGGAAAGCTTGTACTGTGTGAATTTTGAATTTAACAAAAATAAATTTTGTTTCTTCATTCGTAATTATCTTATTTTAATATATTTATGAAGAAATAAATCAGTCGGTTAATAACTTTTTGAATAAATTTATTGTAAAGATTGTTAAATGTATAAAAAAATGTTATAACTTGCTCCCGTAAAATTACAGGGAATGAGTATATAAAAGATTATTATTCAATGTTGTATAGAAAAAATATTATTTTGTAAAACGATAAATGTCATGACATTCCAATTTAAAATTCAGATTGAGGACATTACAAAGCCTCCCGTATGGAGAAAGGTTTTAGTACCTGAAACATTCACGTTTCATAAGTTCCATCAAGTAATTCAGGCTGCATTTGGCTGGGAAAACGCTCATCTATATCAGTTCTCTGAAAAAGAGTACGGTTCGGGGGAAGTATACGGCGTCCCCACGGAGGATGAGGATGATTGGGAAACTCCGGTTACCGATTCAAGAGAGAAAAAATTGAAGGATATCTTCATTAAGGAAGGGAAGAAGTATATCTACATATATGACCTTGGAGATGACTGGGTTCATAAGATTACTCTGGAAAAAATCATTAATGAAAACCGGACTAAAGCAAGCTGTATAGACGGCAAGGGCGCATGTCCGCCCGAGAATTGCGGCGGCGTTTGGGGATACGAAGAAATCAAAGAAACGTTTGTCCGTGATCCTCAAGGCAAAAAAGCCGTAGAATTTCGCCGCTGGCTTGGTCTTCCCGAAGATGGAGTTTTGGATATTAACGATTTTAATGTGGATGACGCAAACGAGATGGTCAGGAAAGTATGATTTTAATTTGCGATGACGGAAATTAAAATATACACTGACGGCGCGTCCAGAGGTAATCCCGGTCCTGGCGGTTACGGGACAATTCTCATGTCCGGCAAATACAGGAAGGAACTGTTTGAGGGTTATGCTTTAACTACAAATAACAGGATGGAATTGCTGGCGGTTATAGCCGGCCTGGAAGCCCTGAAAAAAGAACCCTGCAATGTAACGGTTTTTAGCGACTCGAAATATGTAGTCGACGCCGTTGAAAAAAAATGGGTTCAATCGTGGTATAAAAACAATTTTAAAAAAAAGAAAAATAAGGATTTGTGGATCAGGTATCTTAAGGTGGCGCAAAAACATTATGTAAAATTCGTCTGGGTTAAAGGACACGCGGGAAATATATATAATGAACATTGCGACCACCTTGCAGTAAAGGCGGCGGAATCGTCAGGTCTCAAAGAAGATACATGGTACATACAAAATAGAGCCAGTGAGGAAAATATGATCTTTTGAAATTTTAATGTAATGTAAATATGAGGAAGTTTTTAACTTTAATTTTATCTCTATGCTGCATTTCAATCTATAGTCAACAAAACAACAACCAAAATCATGCTCCGGAATGGAAAAATCCGGAAGTTACATCGGTAAACCGGCTTCCAATGAAGTCCGGTTTTTTCGCTTTCGAATCTCAGTCTCTGGCAGAAAGCCGCAGTAAGGAACAGTCGGCTTATTTTCTGCCATTGAACGGGATATGGAAGTTTAAGTGGGTCGAAAAACCGGCGGATACAACAGCCGGGTTCTATCGGGAAAATTTCGACGACAGCGGATGGGACAATTTCGTTGTCCCGGCAAACTGGGAATTCAACAGTTCGGGGAAAAATTACGGCTACCCGATCTATGTCAACCATCCGTACGAGTTCGGAGTCCGTCATCCCGACCCTAAAGCGCTGATGCAAAATATTCCCGACGATTATAATCCTGTCGGTTCCTATCGCCGCCAGTTCAGCGTTCCCGAAAGCTGGGACGGACGGGAGATATTTCTTTATTTGGGAGGAGTGAAATCCGCGTTCTACGTTTGGGTCAACGGAGAGTACGTGGGGTACGGCGAAGACGGCAAGCTGGAATCCGAATACGACATCACTCCATACGTGCGGACGGGAAACAATGTCGTCGCACTTCAGGCGTACCGCTGGAGTGATGCAAGTTATCTCGAATGTCAGGATTTTTGGCGCATTTCGGGCATTGAACGTGATGTGTATGTGTATTCAAAGCCGAAAGTCGCCATAAGCGACTATAAAATCGTCAGCGGTCTGGACGAGAACTACAAAAACGGTAAACTCGACATGAGCGTCAAACTGCGCAATTATAATGTAAAGCCCAAAGAGACAGCTCCCGTTCCCGTAAAATACAGGCTGATGGCGACGGTTTGGGACAGGAACAAAACGACGAAAGT